>JAKAFQ010000681.1 GCA_021817875.1 Pseudomonadota bacterium | reverse complement strand
GTCCTGGTAGATGCTCTGGGCATTGCGCCCGAGCTCAAGCTGCTTCTCGATCCACTCCCGGTGCGCCTCGCAGGCCGAGCGGGCCTGTTTCGGCGGCCGAACCGGTGGCCGGGGTGGGGGATTTTCGTGAGCTTCCGGTGAGGGTGCGTAACAGCGCGTGACCTGCGCTGTCCTCCGTGGGCGCGGTCAGGTCGGGGACACGGGGCGCTTGCGTTCCATTTCGAGTTTCGCTATCGTCCCCGGTCATGGAGACCGTGCTTACGTTTCGCGGCCGACCGGTCACTGCGGCCGACGTCGGCGTCATCCGCGAGCTGATCGCTGCGTACCCTGGGGAGAGCCGGCGACGGCTGTCGCAGCGGCTGTGCGAGGCGTGGGAGTGGCGACAGGCGAACGGAGCGCTGCGGGATATGGTCGCCCGGGGGTTGATGCTGGCGCTGGATCGCGCGGGGCACATCGAGCTGCCGGCGGTGAAGTGGCGGCCGCCGAACCCGCTTGCCGTACGGGCGCGACCGGGACCGATCGAGTTCGAGTGCACGCCGGTTTCGGGGAAGCTGCGGGAACTCGGGGCGCTTCAGTTCCGGCAGGTGCGGCGCACGGACGAGGAGCGCTGCTTCAATGGGCTGCTCGAGCAGCATCATTACCTCGGCTACAGCCAGCCGGTCGGCGAGCAGCTGAAGTTCATGGTGTACGCTGGTTCGAGGCCGGTGGCGCTGTTTGCCTGGAGCTCGGCGGCGCGACACCTCTCGCCGCGCGACCGCTACCTCGGGTGGAGCCCGGCGGTACGGCAGCGCAACCTTCGCTTCCTCGCCTACAACACCCGCTATCTGATCCTGCCGTGGGTCAACGTGCCGTACTTGGCCTCGCACCTGCTCTCGAGGATGACGCGGATGCTCTCTTGCGAGTGGGAGAAGGTGTACGGCCACCCGGTGCATTTTGCCGAGACGTTCGTGGATACGACCCGTCATCGCGGCACCTGCTACCGTGCGGCGAACTGGGTGATGCTGGGGCGCACCCAGGGGCGGGGCAAGGATGATCTGACGCACCGCCCGAACCGTACGATCAAGGACGTGTTGGGATTGCCCCTGGTGGCGGACTTTCGCGAGCGACTGCTCTCGTGAGCCGCAAGCACAAGCATCATCGGCCCCGCAAGCCGCCGGTGCTGAAGGTCTCACAGGAAGAGTTGACGGCAATTGTCACGAAGGCCGAGACGGCGTTGAGCGCCGAGGAGAGCGGCAAGCTCAAGGCGGCCATCGCGCTGATTGGGTTTTTGCGCACCGAGATCGATGCGAAGACGCTCTCCGTGCAGCGGTTCCAGCGGATGATCTTTGGGGCGGCGACGGAGAAGACCGAGACGGTACTCGGCGAGGCGCAGGAGGAGGCTGCAGCCGACCCCACGGGTAAGGGGTCGCGCGCTAAGCGGCCCCGGGGCGCTGGTCACGGTCGCAACGCCGCCTCGGCCTACACCGGGGCGCGGCGGGTGAAGATCACGCACCCGACGCTCTCAGGCGGGGATAGCTGTCCCGGCTGCAGCCAAGGGAAGGTGTATCCGTGCGCCGAGGCGGCGCAAGCGGTACGGATCGAGGCGATGGCGCCACTCTCGGCCACCGTGTACGAGCGGGATCGGCTGCGCTGTAATCTGTGCGGAGAGGTGTATACGGCCCCGGCGCCGGCGGAGGTGGGCGAGCAGAAGTACGACGAGACGGTCCCCGCCATGATCGGGATGCTGAAGTACGGCGCAGGGTTGCCGTTCAACCGCATCGAGCGGCTGCAGAGCGGGATGGGAGTGCCGCTGCCGGCGGCGACCCAGTGGGATTTGGTGAGGACGGGCGCCGAGCAGTACGTCCCGGTGCACGAGGAGCTGATCCGGCAGGCTGCCCAGGACGCTCTGGTACACAACGATGACACGACGATGAAGATCCTCCATCTCACGCGTGAGCAGCGCGCCGCGGCCCTGGGCAATGATGCCGAGGAGAGCCGCACAGGGGTGTTTACCTCCGGGATCGTCGCGGTGACCGGTGGCAGGAAGATCGTGTTGTTCTTCACCGGAGTGCGCCACGCCGGAGAGAACCTCGATGAGGTCCTCAGGCGCCGAGCGGCCGGGCTCCCACCGCCGATCCACATGTGCGACGCCCTCGCGGCGAACGAGTCGAAGGAGTTTGAGACGCTGCTCGCCCGCTGTCTTGCGCACTCGAGACGCCGCTACGTGGAGATCGCCGAGAGCTTCCCCGATGAGGTGCGCTTCGTGCTCGAGACGCTACGGGAGGTGTACCGGATCGATGCCGATGCCCACAAACAGGGACTCTCTGCCGAGCAGCGGTTGCAGCTGCACCAGAAACAGAGCGGTCCGTTGATGGATCGGCTCGGGGAGTGGATGCAGGAGCAGTTCGCCGAGCGGCGCGTCGAGCCGAACTCGACCCTCGGAGAGGCGATCCAGTACATGACCAAGCACTGGAGCGCATTGACGCTGTTTTTGCGCGCGGCGGGGGCACCGTTGGATAACAACGTATGCGAGCGGGTGTTGAAGAAGGCGATCCTGCACAGAAAGAACAGCCTGTTCTACAAGACCTTGAACGGCGCACGGGTCGGGGACATCTTCATGAGCCTGATCCACACCGCCGAGCTCGCAGGCGTCGATGTGTTCGATTACCTGGTGGCGCTCTCGCGCCATGCGAGCGATGCGGCCGAGCGGCCCGGGCAGTGGCTGCCGTGGAATTACCGGGAGAGCCTGGCGAGCCTCTCGCGAGGCCCGCCAGCGTAGCCGATCAGGCTCGAGGGGCCTCTCTGCCGGGAGCATCGAACCCGATGCGACGCCACATCGGGGCCGCCTGGGCGCGCTGCGGATCGCCTCCCCAGATCAGCGCGGTGAACTCGTGCGCCGCAAGGCGCCGGCTCAGAGCATCGGTTGCCGTCGGCCAATATCGGAAACGCCCCGAGGACATACG
>JAKAFQ010000680.1 GCA_021817875.1 Pseudomonadota bacterium | reverse complement strand
CCTGGAAAAATTCGTGGAGGCTAGGGTCGGAATCGAACCGGCGTAGACGGCTTTGCAGGCCGTTCGTACTTTTGCAAATCAATGTCTTGCACTTGCTTTGACACATTTTGCCACCCTGGCGATCGTCTCCGGCGGACCCTTCGTCCTTCGGATGCCGCTGATTCATCCCACGTTTGGCACCCCGACGCTCTCGGCCAACGCAGTCAGGCGCTGAGACGGTTGCATCTGGAGTGCGCACTGTTCGAGGCCGCTCGTTGAAGAGGTAGTAGCCGCTCGGCGTGCGCCGGACGGGGCGCGCCAAACCGCGGACTCTGTAGTCGCGCATCACATGGACGCTGACACTGGCGGTCGTGGATGTGCTGTAGCCGCTCATCGGCGCTCTCTTCTACCCCGCGCAGCAGGAGAGCTGCCTCACATTCTTCGTGAAGGTCTGCGCGGCGAGCTTGAGCCCCTCCACCATGGTCAGATACGGGAACAGCTGATCGGCGAGCTCGTCCACCGTCATCCGGGCATGGATTGCGAGCGCCGCCGCCTGAATGAGCTCACCGGCTTCCGGCGCCACGGCCTGCACGCCGACGAGGCGCCGCGAGCCTTCCTCTATCACCAGTTTGATGAAGCCGCGGGTATCGAAGTTCACGAGAGCGCGCGGCACATTGTCGAGGGTGAGGGTACGACTGTCGGTCTCGAGACCCTGTGCATGAGCCTCGACTTCGGAGAGTCCCACCGTGGCAACCTGCGGGTCGGTGAACACCACCGCCGGCATGGCGGAGAGGTCAAGCGCCGCCTCCCCGCCTATCATATTGATCGCCGCGCGGGTTCCGCCGGCGGCAGCGACATAGACGAACTGCGGCTGGTCGGTGCAGTCTCCGGCGGCGTAGATGCCTGGCGCGGATGTGGCGAGACGCTCGTCGACCGCGATGGCGCCCCCCTCGTTCACCTCGACACCGGTCGCCTCCAAGTTCAGGTCACGCGTATTCGGGGCGCGACCGGTGGCGATCAGGAGCTTCTCCGCATGCAGCTCCCGCTGGCCAGTCGCGAGCACGAATTCCCCGTTCCGATAGGCGGCCCCAGCGGCCTGCGTATGCTCCAGCACTTCGATCCCTTCCTCGCGGAAGACGGCTGTGAGCGCTTCTCCGATGGCAGGGTCTTCGTGAGAAAGCAGCGTGTGGCGCGCCAGGATCGTCACCCGACTTCCGAGCCGGGCGAAGGCTTGCGCCAGCTCCACTGCCACAACGGACGAGCCAATGACCGCGAGGCTCCCTGGAACAGCATCGCTCGCCAGCGCCTCGGTGGAAGTCCAGTAAGGCGTTTCCTTCAAGCCGGAGATCGGCGGAATCGCGGGACTCGCCCCGGTGGCGATCAGGCAACGGTCGAAGTTCACAGTGTGCGTGCCACCGTCCTTCGCGCTCACGGTCAGGCTCCGGGCGTCCTGGAAACGAGCATCGCCGCGCAGCACGGTGATCGCGGGATTCCCGGCTAGAATGTCCTCGTATTTGGCTCGACGAAGCGCCTCGACGCGACCCTGCTGCTGTGCCAGTAGCTGCTCGCGTCGGATGGTCGGTTTTGCCGCCGTGATCCCCTCGTCGAAGGGGCTCGAGGCACGCAGGTGAGCGATGTGGGCGGCGCGGATCATGATCTTGGAGGGCACGCAGCCGACATTCACGCAGGTGCCGCCGAGGGTGCCGCGCTCGATGAGCGTCACCCGTGCGCCGAGCTCTGCGGTCTTGAGCGCCGCGGCCATCGCCGCGCCGCCGCTGCCGATCACGGCAATATGCAAGCTGTCCCCGCCATGCTCGGCTGGATCCGCACCATCGCCCCGTTGCCGGACCCGGTCGTACACGTCGCCGCGAAGCAGTGACGCAGCTGGTGCGTCGGCGAGCGCAGCGTGATAGCCGAGTGCGTCGACGGCCGCGATCAACGTGTCCGTGGAAGTGCCTGCTTCGACGGCCAGCCGCGCCCTGCCCTTGTCATATGAGACGTCCGCCGATTGCACACCCGGTACGCTCTCCAATGCGATCTTGATGTGCCGCGCGCACCCATCACAGGTCATCCCGGTGAGTTGCAACTGAATCACTGACTCGTTCCTCATCGGTTCGTACTCGCCCGGTCATTTACAGGCGGCTCGCAGCACTCGCTGGCTCGCCGGAGGTTCCGCGCGGTCGGCTTCGGTACATTGCAGGAAAGCACTCGCCGCGCGCTGCCATAGAGCCCCCAGCCCATCAGAGCGACGGCGACACCGTAGAACCACGGTTCGTGCGTCGCAATGAATCCCTGGATCGGAAGGCCGAACGAGCCTGCCGCCGGCAGAACCGCGGCCATCGCGGCGATCGAGAGCGGCAGAACGGGAGAACAGCAAAGGAGGGCCGGAAGCGTCGCGAGAATCGCGCCGAGCACCCCACCGGTCGGTCTCGCTCCCGCGCCCTGTCGCATTCCCTGCAGGCTCAGAGCGAGCGTCAAGGCGAGCAGCAAGGCCATCACGAGCGAGAGCGCGAGTTCGCCGGGCGTCAGAAAGCGCAGCGAGACCCTGCCGATCGCGCCGCCCGTATCGATCGCTGGCAGGAGCATTGCATAGAACGCGGCAATTATAAGGAAGACAGCTGCCGTCGCGGCAATCGCGAGCCGGGAGGCGAACGCGATCCCGATCGCTCTGGGCACAACGGACACTCTCTCGTAGATCTCGCCGATCATGACTTCGCCTGGCTCTTGATGAAGGCAATGATCTTATCGACGCTGGCGGTCGGCGTCGATGACACGGTCGCGATATTTCCGACCGCCGAAATCAGCTGATAGACGTCGACGTAGTGATGAGGATTGTAGAGCTTGAACAGTGTTGCGGTATCCTTGCCGAAGACGAAGTGCGGATCGTGCAGCAGTGCCGGAGCAGCTTTCCCCGCAAAGCGGGACATGCTATCGCCCGGGTAGCCGCCGTTCTTGTAGTCCCGCA
>JAKAFQ010000065.1 GCA_021817875.1 Pseudomonadota bacterium | reverse complement strand
ACGGGCGACTCGAGATCGATAACAACGCCGCGGAGCGGGCGCTACGCGCCGTCGCCCTGGGCCGCAAGAACTGGCTCTTCGCCGGATCCGACGACGGAGGTGAGCGAGCGGCGGCCATGTACACGCTCATCGGCACCGCCAAGCTCAACGGCATCGACCCGGAAGCTTACCTGCGGCACGTGCTCGGCCGGATCGCAGATCATCCGATCAACCGCCTGGAGGAGTTACTTCCTTGGAACGTCGACCTCGCGGGCCCAGAGGCGCCAAGCCTCGCAGCGTAGCCTCAACGCCGTTCGCCAACATCGACTGGCTCCTCTCGGCGCACGGCGCGATCACTCTCAGTGAAATACCTCCGGTCGGGTGCGTCGCGGCGGCCGCGGACAACAATATCTGCTACGCGATGCTCCCTCGTCGGGACGGCGAGACCGTGCTTGAGTTGCTGCACCGGCTCGACAAAGCCATCGCCACCGCATCCGAAACCAACACTACAATCGATGAGGTCAATCCGCCCGGAGGGTTCGAGTCAATGCGGCCTTGAGCCCACGCTTACAAAAAAATAACAGGATCCGCAATTTCTGTCCGCTGCTCACGGTTCACGCGACGCACGGGTGTCTCCGACGTCGTCAATCGGAATGATGTCCCTACTATCGTGAATTCGGTCCCGCTTGAAGTTGCCGAATTCCCGCCGCCAGAGAGGTCAACCTGCGACTTGTGGCTCACGCGCAGTCGACTTAGAGTTGGTCAAAAGAGCGCGACGGCACCCGTGCTGCCTGCAGGTGGGAGTGCGGGGTCGGAGCCAACTCAGTCGGGGGGGGGTGAAATGGCACCGTCGATGTTCTGGCGAATTCTGCGTTACGTCTTCGCCGCCTATTATCTCTACGTCGGCGTTTACCTTGCATTGTCCCTCACAGGCGTCCTGCCACCGCTGCACTTGAAGCTGAGCAACGCGTCGGCCAGCTTTCAGCACGCATTGGCGGAGACGGGATTCATCGATCCTGCGCTGGCGGCCACGTACGTGGTATCCGCGGGCGCGTTGTGCTTCGATCGCACGGCGCCGCTCGGCGTAGTGCTCCTCGCGCCGATCATGGTGATCATCTTCCTGACCGACACGCTGCTCGATACTGCTTGGGTGTGGGGCACGTTGCACAGTGCCATTCTCGCTGCGCTCGCCTGGCATTATCGGTCGGCGTACCGGCCGATGTGGAATTACGGCGTACCCTCGGCGTCCGGCCTTGGCGATGATCGGTAGGGCGGATCAACAACAGGCTGGCGCGGCGACAATTCCGGTAACCGCCACGACCGGCCTCACCCATCTGCCCGAAAGGGCACTTTATTTTTTCACGAGTTTCGATCGGGCTGTGTCGTGAAAATCCACTGGTCGGGTCGTCGCCGTGGCTTTCCGTGTTCATGGCATAAGGCGCGACGTGCTCGGCATTGAGGTGCGCGTAGCGGCGGACCATCTTCGCGGTTTCCCAGCCGCCGAGCTCCTGGAGCGCGAAGAGCGGCGTGCCGTTCTGCACGTGCCAACTCGCCCAAGTGTGCCTCAAATCGTGCCAGCGAAAGTTCTCGATGCCCGCGCGCTTCATCGCCAGATACCACGCGCGGGTGCTCACCTGATGGATCCGCTGTCCTTCGTAGGTGAACACCCAGGTCGTGTGTTGCCTGAGACGTTCGCGCAGGATCTGCATCGCGGTTCCGTTCAAGGGCACCGCGATCGCCTTGCGCGCGTTACTCGCGGTAGTACACGATCTGGTGCGAGGAGGCGAGCAGTTCGCCTTCGTCGCTCCAGACTCGCGCGGTCTGGTCGAAGTAGCCGGCACGGAAGTTGATTCCATGCGCAGTGCCGAGCACGTAGCGGTCCGACAGGGCATCGAGCTGCGCGGCGTCCGCGTGAAAGTACGTGGTCATCGAGACGGTGCCTGCCGCGACTTTCCGTCGTCGCCGGACGAAGATCCTCGGTATGAAATTATCGGCAATCGCGGCCAGCGCTGCGAAGTCGAGCGACCGCGGCGGATCGTCCCGAATCCACAGACAGGTCTGGGACTCATGGTGCTCGCGCCCATCGAACTCCGTCACGCCGCCGCCGACGAAGCGCATGTCGTAGCGTTGGAACCAGATCGGCCAACCGGCGGTCGATGCCCGTGGCAGCTCGGAGGGACGCGGAACCCCCGCAGGCATCGTAGGCTCGCAAGTCGACCAGGTAGATCGACGTGTGGCAAACACCGCCGTCCCCGTTGTCACGACTACGTCTCCCTGGGTCATCGTGACCAACCAGTGCTGGGTCGAGCGATTGGTCCGTGACGGCGACGCCCGAATCTCAAATGCGCCGTCGGCCACCGGGCCCGCGAAGTTCACCGTAAGCGCGACCGGGCTGCCAAGCCGTTGCGGATGCTGAACGACGGCTTCGAGCATGAGCGCGTTCGTAAGGCCGCCGAAGGGGCCAACCATGTTCGCGTAACCCGGATGCGTCTCCCCGGCAAATCGATGCTCGCCGGCCGGAATCAGGCGGATGGCCTCGTCAAATGGGTGTGTAGTCATCGTTGACCAGTGCGTAACGGAGTGGCGAGATGGCGTCGCAGATCAGCAAAACCTTCTTTGTCATGCAAACTCAATGTTACATCTCGTGCGGGCGGCGGGTTCCCTCTCTTCCAGCGCCGCTAGGTTCAGCCACTGGTCGCAACGAGCCCCCTGGTCTCCGACGGGCTGAGTGCGGTCAAGGTCTGCCATCGACCGGCGCATTCATTTCACGGATAACGGACATTCCGCGGCCCGGAGATTCCGGCGGAAGGACGTTGCCTGCGGGAAGCTGCCTCGCTTGTTTACAGCTCTGTAACGCGTTACTCTGTAACGCGTTACAGAGGAAATTCTAATGGCTTTAGCAGCTGATCGGATGAGAGCTATGCGCGAACGACGACGCGCACGAGGTCTGAAGGAATTGCGCTTGATTGTGCCGGACGCGCGATCGCAGTCCGTGCGGCGACGCATTGCAAAGGAAGTCGCGGGCCTCGATCGCGAAGGTGAACGCGACGCGATGAAGTGGATTGAGGCAGTCTCGGAATTCGACACTCAATGAGGCGCGGCGACGTCGTCACCGTCGCTGCTTCAGGCGACCACGGAAAACCGCGCCCGGCGGTGATTGTGCAAACGGATGCGCTTCCTCAGAAGCACGCTTCAGTTGTCGTCTGTCAGATGACTTCAGATCTAAGCGACGCACCGGACTTTCGAGTGCCAATCGAGCCTACTCCAACCAACGGGTTGCGGGTGCGGTCGCAAGTGATGGCGGACAAACCAGTGACCATTAGGCGCGAACGCATCGGGCACACCATCGGGAAGCTCGATGACGTGGATATCGTGCGACTCAATATTGCATTAGCTTTCGTCATGGGGCTTGCCGACTGAAGGGGCCGCTGGGCGAAATCGGCTCAAGATCGGCCATTCGATCCCCGACTTTGCCTTCGCGGAAGCCGAGGTTCAAAATTAGAAGAGTAGCGCGGCGGGTACTGATCACTCCACATACTCACTAGTCGCACGCGGAATCATGATGCAAAGGCTCAAGCGACGCTATGCATTCAAGGTGCCGCTACTCGCCGCCTGGATGTGGTCACCTCCCGGGTCGATCATGCAGTCGATCGCATCGCCGCCTGCTCACCTCGTCGCCGCTTTTCAGGCCGCGTTTGGCGGCTCTCCATTGGAACGAACTGTCAAGCGAAGGGATTGGCCGGTTCATGTGCCGCGCACTTTCGAGTTATCGCCGGAGCGGTTGGTCCCGTTAGGAGGAAATCTCTTCGCGCTGATGGTGATGGAGGTCGTCAAGGACACCTTCCACGCTGCGCCGGGGGCCATTGGCGTCGCGTATGTTAGCCACGACGCGGGTCGCTGGCATCTCATACACTTCTGGCCAGAAGTGACTCTATCGGGAAACACTGGAGTGCCCATCGATACGGCGGAGGACTGGCACTTCGGAAAGACACCCCTGTACCTCGCACGAAGTGCCTTCTGCAATATGGGCGAGTGCGATGAGGGCATCGTAATAATCCAATTGAGTAGGCAAGGTCCGACCAAGCTAGGTGCGATCGCGGGCGGAAGTTGGATGATGGGGGATCCATCGCCCGATGCAACCTGCATTACCGCGGAATACACCGCTACAGTCGGTCCACCTTCGGACTCGCAATCTCTGATGACTGTCGTGTACGACGGGTGGACGGCGCCCGCGGGGAAGATCGCTCCAAAGCGCCGTTTTCATAAAAAGGCCGAAGTGCGATTCTCCAACGGCAAATTGTCTATAGCCCCTGTGTTTACTTTGCCGGCGGATTGCGGAATCACGGTGACCGGCTAATACGTCCGATGCACTCAACAAGCGTTCAGCCCCGACTGATCGCCACGGTGGGTAACGGCGCCATGCGGCTCATGAGCGGCCACTCACCAGGGGTCTGGTCCGCAGAAGATTCGAAGTGCGCGCTATGGCTGGGGCGTTACGCTGTTTGTGTGCAAGAGTTCCAACAGCGTCGCTTCACGGGCACGCGCCTCGTTGAGTGACGTCTCACTCGCCTGCGCCCGCAGCGCAAACAGGGCCCCACCCACCTCGTGTGCGACATGCGCAAACAGCTCGCGCTCGTCTGCCACGTACTGTTCGTCAGTTCGCGGTCCAACTACCAGGGCACCAAGGAGTCTCCCGCGCACGCGCAGCGGGAAAGCATAGCCCTCCTGGCCCAGGGCACTGGAGGTGTCGTTGAGGTCAACCTCCGCATCATGGGTGCGCAGCTTGACGAATGCGAGATCATCAACGCCTACCTGCCTAGGCAGATCGTGATTGCCGCGCTGGCGGATGCGGACATAGCCTTCCCGGGCCTCCTCGTACATGGCGACCCAGGGAGCGCTGGTGTGCAGGCTCATCTGGTCCACGGTCAGATCGAGCAAATTTTCAGGCTGGGTCACGAAGGCACATTCACGGGCAAAGTTGCGGAGCGCGGTGTCCTCCCGATATTGACGACGGAAAAGAAGCTGCTCGACTGTACCCTCTATGCGCCGATGCACAGTACTCAGGGCCGCGCCTAGTCCCACAGGCACGGCGAGTTCCAGCAGCAGGCTGCTACCGTGGCCGAGCGTTGTGCGTTCGACCAGGCTTTCAAGCAGGGCGAGCAGCCCCAGCAGGAAGCTGGTAGTGGCCGCGTACACCACCGCGCGGTTCAGAACCACCGCGACATCCACGACCCGATGCCGAAGCAGCGCGTACAGGAATCCGGCCATGGCCATGGCAATCATGAACCGCTGGGTCATGGTTGAAGTCAACAATCCGAGTATCGGCGTGTTACTCAGGAATATGCCTGCGGCGAACAATACACTGCTCCCAAGCATCCAGCGCAACCGCAGCCGCTGCGCGGCCGGAGCGCGGCGGTAGCTCACGAATAGAAGCGCAACCGGGATCAGGTAAGAGGCCGAGAGGGCGACCCCGTATTCGGGCCGCACGAGCTCTGCCCAGCCCGTGGCGACAAAGACAAGCGGTCCGCCCAGCCCCCGGATCGCGCCGAGCGCAAGCAGCAGAAGAAAGCTTGCGCGCCACCAAGCGCGCGCCGGCGCGCTCAGCGCGGCGCCGACCATGGACTCCGCCATTGCATAGAAGCCGATCCGCGCGAGCAGGATGAGGCTGGTTGCTCCCAGCAGCAGAGCGAGCCCCACCGCGCCGTCGCACGGTATGAAGCCAGCATCGTACGCGGCCAGAAAGGCGACTGCCCAGAGCGCCAGGCCCGCGGCCGCACGGTCTCGCCCGCGCCATGCAGTAAGGAGCGCGATGGCGGCGAGGAGCAACCCGAAGCCCAGAGTGCTCCAGTACCCTGGCCGACTGCGGAGGGTGACGCTCCACCTGCCGGTCTTGATTGGAACGGTGAAGGCAGCACCGTCGCGACGAATCACAAATGCATAGGTCCGCCCCGAAGGAAGAGTGGACAAATAGTCGTTCGTTATGCTGATCGCGATGCGAGTCGCGCGCGGCAGCGCGGCCAGGTCTATCAGATCGCCGCTACGCAGCGCAGGCGGCAACGAAATACCGGGAACCGGCTCGACGACCGCGGTATGAGCATCGACGACATGGATTGAAAACGGCAGTCCGGCTCCGTGGTTTATCGCGACACTGAGATACGTAGAGGCCAGTACGACGAGTACCGTGAGCAGGATCAATAGACCGTAACGGCGATGCATGGAAAACCCCCGGTGGTCACCCCGTGCGACTGTGCCGCCTCCGCACGAAGTTCGGCGCCCAGGAGTATCCGTGATTGCTAGATTTCCTGCACGCTCACCGTCGAGCGTGGCTTGGAAGTGACCGGCACGCCAATCTCGTTGGGCGTGAGCAATTCAACCTGCGAGAATGTCCGCTTCGGGTCGAAAGGGAGCAGATCGCTACGCCGCAGCGAAAGCAGTCGAGCGACATTTGTGCGCTCGCCATCGATAAGCGCCCGTCAGTCTGTCTCCGTCATCCACCCGATCACCGTCGGTTACGCCGCCGGCTCTGCCAGTCTTGATTGATCCGACTTGGATCTTAGCCGCGAGGATCGAACGTCAATCCTAGAACACCAATTACTCGTAGACCATGGCGCCCATGGGGCGACCGCGCGCTTCCCGCCGGGCGATCATCCTTTTCGCTGCGAATCGACACAGATAGTCTTAGACGGGGAATTCGCGATATATACACGCAATGCGGACGACACGAAGTTTAGTACGAGCGCTCTCTGACGGCCCACTCGACGTGATCGGAGACGTTCACGGCGAGCGAGAGGCGCTCGAGAGTCTGCTGCAACGGCTGGGTTATGATCGCCACGGCAACCACCCAAGGAGTCGCAAGATCGTCCTCGTTGGTGATCTTTGCGATCGTGGGCCCGATAGTCCCGGGGTCATCCGACTCGCCCAGACATTAGTTGATAACGGTAACGCGCTGGCGGTCGCTGGCAATCACGAACTCAATATCCTGCGCGGCGAACGGAAGCACGGTAACCACTGGTTCTTCGGCAAGAGCTTCGATCCTGAATTCGGACGCTGCGTCGCAATACCTGAGAGAGAACAGGCCGACATACTCGAATTCTTCCGCTCGCTGCCGGTGGTGCTCGAGAGGAAGGATCTCAGAATTCTCCACGCGGCCTGGACGGACGCGGCAGTCGACCAACTGCGGGCCATCGAGGAGCCGCTGGACGTCGCCTACCAGATCTTCAATGACGCCCTACACCGAGATCCGGAATTCCTCGCAATCAAGGCGCGCTCTGACGAAGAACGCGCACTACTCGGCACTGCACTTCAGGACCTTGCCGTCGCGCCCACCGCGACCGCGATCGGACGTTGTGATGAGGCCTACCAACTCGGCAATCCGGTGCGTGTCGTCACATCTGGCATTGAACGCGCGACTGCCGACCCGTTCCCCGCCGCCGGCAAGTGGCGCTTCGTCGAGCGCGTCGCCTGGTGGCGAGAATACGACGGCCCAGTGCCGGTTCTCTTCGGTCATTACTGGCGTTGGTGGGATCCGAGCGTCCACGCAAGCTTGAGCAAAGGCGAGCCACACTTGTTCGCCGATGACCCCGTCGGCCCCTTCATGGCCGAACACCACCGCGCCTTTTGCATCGACTTCAGCGTCGGCTCCCGATACAAGCAACGCGTGGTCGGACACCGGCCTCCATACCATGGCCGTCTGGCAGCGATACGCTGGCCCGAACGCGAGCTGGTTTTCGACACGGCGTGAACTGACATCCAACACGGATCAGTAGAAGCGGATCCGTGAGGTGATAACGGTGGGTTCCCGGATAATGGCAAAGCAGCTAACGCGAGAATCCGGCGCGTCGATGTATTACGAGTCAATGCCGGGGGAGTCAGGGGGAGTTATGAAGTGAAGGAATCGATCCCCCGTGACGGCGACTAGCGATGGCCATATTTGATCGCCCTCATGCCGCGCTCAACAGGCCATGGAGTATCAAGACGACGACGTACAAGCAAAACAAAATAAATGCGAGATAGACCGCAGCGTATAGGAGCCAGATCGGGGCGAGCACTAGAAGGGCGATTACACGACCCAATCCCTGCAAGGATTTTGCCGCCGCATGCCGCCAAGATTTCCGAGAGCTAGATACCGGTGGCGCAGCGAGTGCTTCGGCGAGTTTGGCGCGCCGTTCATACTCGCGATCCCATGCTCTGCGGTGATACGCGACGTAATCGTCATGCAAGTCGGCTTTCATAAGGATCGCATTCCGGGGAAAGGCGAGCTTGATACTCCAGATTGTTGGCTTGCCCTGAAAACCAGTTCACCAGTCGCGGGTGGTCGCACCGAAAGATGACCCACAGAGTAGATCGAGACTTCGCACATCCACGGCATTACAAAGTAGACTCGGAATTCGGCCTGCGGGTCAACTATCGCTGCAAACCCAGACTCAAAACTGTTCCGCTACTCAACGGCGGGGGGGACGTCGGCATCGCGCTGATTCTGAATCTCGCCGCCAGGATCCGATTCCTCCAAGCGCCCTGGAAGGGCCGGGGGGCGCCTGGGTCGATCGATGGCGCATCAAGGATATCGACCGGGGAGATCACCGGGGAGCGCGTCGACAATCCACGATTCGACCATGCGTCCCATGGCCCTTGACGACGGCACCCGTTCAGCGCACCGTCGCCGGTGATGACCGTACCGGTTCCACCCGACGAACTGCGGGCGCTCATGCGACGATCCGACGGCCCGGGCTTGCGACGCCTCGCTGTCCACCTCGGGCTCATCGTCGGGGCGGCCGTGGGCGTGCTGGCCGCGCGCGGCACACGGTGGCTGTGGCCGGCGATGGCGCTGCTCGGTCTATTCGAGATCTTGCTCTTCGCGCCCCACCACGAAGTGACGCATGCGACGCCTTTTCGGTCGAAGTGGCCGAACCGAATCGTCGGGGTCGTCGCGGGATTTTTGCTCGTATTGCCACCGCGGGCGTTCCGTGCGTTCCACATCGCGCACCATCGCTACGCGCAGGACCCCACGCGGGACCCGGAACTTGCCGGGGCTCGGACGTTGACACGGACCCGATACGCTTGGCGCTTGACCGGTATTCCGGTCTGGATCGCGAACTGTCGGGAACTCGTCGCGATCGCCGCCGGATCGGCAGATCGGGGCTGGATCTCACCGGATGCGCGGCCGTTGATCGTACGTGAAGCGCGTTACTATCTCGGCGCCTACACCGTGATGGCGATCGGTGCGATTCTTCTTCGAACGACCGTGCCGCTCACGCTCTGGGTAGGTCCCGCACTTCTCGGGCAGCCGGCGTTGCGCTACCTGCTCCTCGCAGAGCACACGGGGTGTCCGCAAGTCGCGGATCCCTGGACCAACACTCGCACGACGCTCGCGTCGGCGCCGCTGCGCTACCTCTTCTGGAACATGAATTACCACGCAGAGCATCATCTCGTCGCGGGAGTCCCGTTTCACGCTTTGCCGCGACTGCACGCACTCGTCGGCTCGCGATTGGCGACGGTCGATCGCGGCTACCACACGGCGCATCGCGCGATTCGTGCGGTCGCCTGGCGTCGGCCCGCCGACCGACCGGTGCGGTCGACGTCCGGCAGAGCCTGACGGCGCCCCCGTCCCCATCCGTCATCGGCGCGCGGGTGACGTCCGTTATCCCGGCGGGTCGTTGCGCTCGAGAAAGTGCACGACGGCTTTCAACATTCGCTCACGGGTCGCACTGTGAGACAACCAATGATCTTCGTGCGGCAAGCTGATCAGCCGTACCGATTTGCCGGCGCGTTTCAGCGCCTTCGCCATCTCCTCGCTCTGCGCGTACGGGACGACGACGTCGTCGCGTCCGTGGATCAGCAGGACCGGCACCGAGACCGCGCTCACGTGATCGATCGGTGAGATCGATTGCAGGCGGGGATCCTTCGGGCCGGTGACGCCGAGGTACCGATCCCAATAGCGCGTGAATTCGTTTTGATTCGCCATCATCCGCCGGTTGGTCCACTCGAGGAACTTCGCGAGATCGGAGATCCCGGCGACAGACGCGGCGCAGCGGTAGATGCCGGTTTGAAGGGTGACGCCGGCGAGTGCCGCGTACCCACCGTAGCTGCCCCCGACGATGCAGACGCGCCGCGGGTTCGCAATGCCGCGCCCGACGAGGTAGTGCACGCCGTCGGAGAGGTCCGTCTGCATCTTCCGACCCCACTCTCCGAAGCCGGCACGCAGCAGCGCATTGGAGGTATCGGAGCCGCGGTAGTTCGGTTGCAACACCGCGTAACCTCGCGACGCGATCGCCTGGGCCCACCAATCGAAGTCACCGTCGTCCGATGCGGCGGGTCCGCCGTGGGGCAACACGATGAGACTCAGGTTCCTTGCCGGTCTGTCGGGCGGCAGCGTCAGGAAGCCCGAGATCCTCATTCCGTCGGCGGCCTCGTAGGTGATCGGTCGTACCGGGGCGAATGTCGACAGGCCCCGATACACACTGCCGATCGGATACGAGTCTACGGTGCGCCAATCCACCAACACGTATCGATCGCCGTTATGCGGACCAAACACTCGGATCACGAACTTCTGCAGGTTGTCCGAATAGGACACGAGCTCGACCCGATCACCGAAATACGCGTTGACCAGCGCTGACCAGCGCGCCTCCAGCGCCGGATCGAAGAACACTTGCCGCGGATTCGATGGGTCGAGAACACCGCCAATGATCTGCCCGGTCAAAGGGTTGGTCGTGGGATCGGCAAAGGTTTCCCCCGAGCCAAGGGGGGCGCCCCAGGTATCGTCCGCGAGACGCAGGGGCCGCCAAGTCCAGCCCTGAGGCGTATCGAACGCGACGATCAGTGACTTGTCGTCCTCGCTGAACCCGACGAGGTCGGGCGGGTCGAGAATCGAGGTACCCGATGCAATCGGCTGCATCTTGCCTTGGCGCCGCACTCGCAGCAGCCAGTCGCCTTGTTTGGCTCCCCTCGTGCGGTATTCGTAGGACGCTGCGATGCGTCCCTGTGCGTCGACGCTCCACTGCGCCCCCAGGGTGTCGGCGCGGCCGACGATTCGTGTCTCATGACGATGCAAGTCGATCGAAAACAACGCTGGCAGGACGCGGTCTTGGTTCAGGTACTCGCCGATCACGAACAGCCGCGTACGGCCATCGACGACGCGCCTCTCGATTGGACCCCCGACGGTGTTCAGTGTTTGATCGAAGGACGACCGCATCGAAACCCGTCGCAAACGGTTCTTGACGACGTTCCAGCTCACGAGAAACGACCATTCCGCTCGGGCACCGAAAAATCCGAAAGGGGGGTACGAGGTCGCCGAGTAACGGATCAACAAGTGATTCTCGTCGTACCAAACCAGTTCACGGACCTTGGTGGTGCCGATGCGGACGGCGGCGATCGGTTGTCGGGACTGGAGATCCGTCACCAAGACATAGCGCCGGCCGTTTTGGCGCTCGATGAGTGCGATGCGATTGCCGGACGGCGAGAGCGCGGGATCCTCGACCGTGGGCAGCTGACCATAGATCGCGAGTGGCGGAGGCACGAAGCCGGGCGCAGGCTCTGACTTCGTTTGCGTCGTTCCCGCGAAGGCGATCCCCATCGACGCCATCGACAACGTCATCGCTCGGCAGATCCACCGTCGCATGTACACTCCCTGTCGAGTCGACATCGGATCTCGATATCGGCCCGGATGTCCTTCCTGCCCGGAAACTCCAGCTGGCCCATTGGCGAATTCGTCGACCGCGTCACGCGACGCCGCACGACCCAGCCGAATATATCGCCGACTCGAGTCGACCGCCAGGCGCCCGCCGGGTCCGTACGAATTGGGCGTCGCTCCACCCGCATGCGAAAGGGGACTGCATTCGGCCGCCCGCGGATGACGATCCCCTTCCCCTGTTCGCGAGTGCCCCGCTCTCGCTGATCGTCACGCGCTAGCCTATCATCGTGTGAGGGCCATCCCCGCAACCCAGGGTGTTTGGACTGAGTCCTCGCGTTTCGCGGTACCGAAAGGGAAGCTCGCTCGTGGATCTCGCCGAGTCGATCGTCGAAACGTTTCAACGCGATGGCGTCGTCGTTCTGCGCGCCGTCTTTCGTCCCTGGGTCGATCGTCTGGCGGCTGGGGTCGACCAGATCCTCCTCCAGCCGAGCCCGCTCGCGCGTACCTACCGGCCCACGGACGGTTCGGCGCCCTTCTTCCAGGATTATTGCAATTGGCAGCGCATCGAGTCACTGCGGGACTTTCTCTTCGCGTCGCCCGCGGCCGAACTCGCCGCGCGGCTCATGCGGTCGCCGGTCGCGCGGTTCTTTCACGACCACACGCTCGTCAAGCACGCGGGCACGAGCTTGGTCACACCGTGGCACCACGATGCACCGTACTATTGCGTCACGCCG
>JAKAFQ010000679.1 GCA_021817875.1 Pseudomonadota bacterium | reverse complement strand
GCTGCCCGGAGTCCATTGCGGTCCGGCATTGTTTTCGGGATCCGGCAGCAGGGCAAAAAAGAACGGCGGCACCAGCCAGGCGCCGCCGCAGTTAGCGAGCTCTTGCTCGCGAAGAGAGGGGGAAGACCACTATGACAAGCGAAAAAATGCACGCTTGTCGGCGGCGATGCATTGCGCCAGATCAGATCAGCCGAAAAAAAGCGTCCGCGTAATCCGGAACGACCACCGACAGCGCCCCAACCGCGGCGCCCGCGGCCCCACCGCGTGCCAGAAGCGCGCCCGCCTTGCCGCGCCAGCCCGCTTGACCCCGGTTCGCACTCTCCGCTCCACGACTGCCCACGCCACGCGCGAACCGCGCGTCCGCGCCGTCTCCGTCGCCGGGGCCCCGCCCACCCGTGACGTCCCCCTCGCCGTTGGCGAGGCTCTCGAGAGCGGCGCGGTCGAGCACACGCACCTCGCTCGCAGAGGGCAGCGCAATGATGTGTTTCTCACGCAGGGACCTGAACATGCGGCACACGGTCTCGAGAGTCATCCCGAGATGATCGCCGATGTCGCCGCGGGTCATCGGCACCTTGATCCAGGTCCCGTCGTCGGAACCCGTATGTTCCGCGAGTTGCAGAATGAACGTCGCCAGCCGTTCCTCCGCGGTCTTGCGCCCAAGCAGGACCATCTGTTCCCGAGCACCGGCCAATCGCGCCGTGACCGCTGTCAGAAACATATGGGACGCCTCGGGGCTGATGCCCACCGGCAAACCACCACGCGGGTTGAGAGAATAGACCGCAAGTGTGACATTCGTTACGGCTTCAGCGGTCACGCTGTATGTCGCCCCGCGTTGGAACCCGAAGAGGTCGCCGCCGAACAGGAAATCCGTCACCTGCCGGCGGCCGTCGGGAAGCTCCACATAACAACGCACAACTCCCGAGATCACACGATAGAAACGCCGCACCGGGTCGCCAAATTTGAAAATCGTCGCATCGGTGCGTAGATTGATATGGCTTCCAAATCGATAGCGCGAGAGGGGTTCGTCCGCTTCTGTCGGGCCCGGCGGCGTTCGATCGAAGCTAAACGATGTCATGTTCTTCCTCCGAATAAGGGGGATACAGGCTCAATGCCATGTTAGGCGTGCCACTTCTCTTCTCAGCTATCTTCAATCCTAATTGCCGGTGGAACGATAGGCCCGGAAATTACGCAGACCCGACAACCTTTGTGACGAGATGACGGCAGATGGCAACGCCGACAGCAAAGAAGGGCCAGACAGGAGGCCAGCGCCGCTCCCCCGGCAGCCTTTCGCCAAATCAGGCGCAGGGCGAGCCGGACATTGCGCCGCCACAGAGGGGCAAGAACCCTGTTCGGAAGTCCGCGGAACAGCGGCATCACGCGGAAAACGATACGCCGCGGATCATATATAGCGGGGAGATCGCAAGCCTCTCGCTCGATCGCGATCTGCGCGTCCGCTTCTTCACCCCGGCCGCGGGCACGCGGCTGGGCATCGGACCCGCGGATATCGGCCGCCCGCTTGCGGATCTTTCGCTGACCTCCGCCGATCCCGTGCTGCTCGACGACGCGCGATCCGTCCTCGCCAGGCCGATGCCGATCCGCCGCGAGGTGAAGACCGCAGGCGGCACCTTGCTCAGGCGCACCATCGTGCCCTACTGCGGCGAGGACGGCCGCGCCCAAGGCGTCGTTGCCACCTTCACCAACGTCACCGGGATGAAGGCCGCGCGGGACGAGACCCTCACGCCAAAGCTCAATGCCGAGTCCATCATCGACGCGATCGGCGAACCGCTGGTCATGCTCGACGAGAACATGAACATCCTCTTCGCCAACCGTTCCTTCTACCGCTTCCTCGATATCTCGCCTGGCAAGTCGGGCGGCCGGCGGCTCGACGATGCCGGGGGGCCCCCGCCCGACCATCCGGCCCTCGCCGCCTTCGTCGAGACGATCAAGGCCGGCAACGGCAACGTGGATGCCTATCCGATGGAACTCGAGCTCAACCATCGCGGGCGACGGCAGCTCGTCCTGAGCACAAGGGAAATCGGCCCACGGCGGGACTCAAAGCGAAGGATCCTGGTCGCGATCGAAGACGTCACCGACGCGGCGGAGGCACAGCGCGAGACGGAACTGGCCCGGCAGAAGGCCGAGCAGGCCAGTCTCGCGAAGACGCGCTTCCTGGCCGCGGCGAGCCACGATCTGCGCCAGCCGCTGCAGACGCTGCGGCTGCTGCGAGCGGTGCTCGAGGAAAAGGTGACGGACCCCGAGGCGAAGCAGCTTCTGGTCCAGTGCGCGCAGGCGCTGCGCATCTTCAGCGACATGTTGGATTCGATCCTCGACGTCAACCGGCTCGATGCCGGCGCCATCCAGCCGCAGATGGTCGCCTTTCCGATCGACGAGCTGTGCGCCCGGCTGCGCGAGGATCTCACCATCCAGGTAGCGGCGTCCGGCCTCGAGTGGCATGTGGTGCGCAGCAGCGCCGTGGTGCGGAGCGATCCACGCCTGCTCGAACGCATGCTGCGCAACCTGTTGTCGAACGCCATCAAGTACACGCCGCGGGGTAAAATCCTGCTCGGGTGCCGCCGCCGCGGCGCGTTTCTTTCGGTCCAGGTCTGGGACACCGGGCCAGGCATCCCGCAATCCGAGCAGCAGGCCATCTTCCAGGAGTTCCACCAGGGCACGGCCTCGACGCAGGCCGCCGGCGTTCGCGGCCTCGGCCTCGGCCTGTCGATCGTCCAGCGTCTCGCCGAGCGCCTGGGCCACCGCGTCGACCTCGTCTCGCGCCTGGGGAGCGGCTCGATGTTCTCGATCGAGGTGCCGCTCGCGCCACGCGCGGAACGACCCGGAGAGGGCGACCCGATGCCGGCGCCGCCAGGCCGCAGCGCAATTCGCCCGGGCACGATCGTGATCATCGAGGATGATCCCGGCGTGCGCGAGGCGCTCGCCATGTTCGCCGCGAGAT
>JAKAFQ010000678.1 GCA_021817875.1 Pseudomonadota bacterium | reverse complement strand
GCCGTAGGCACGCTGCTGTTGTGCAGGCGCCGTTGACATATCGGTTGCACTCGCGCTTGTGGTGCTCGATCAGGTCATCCGGCATCTTATGCTTCCCCCTGTGTCGGAGCGTGTAGCAGCATGTAATCGGCGATGAACGCTTGCAGTTCCTTGTCGATGCTGTCCATGCGCCGCATGTCACGCTCGGTTGGCTCGCTGTCAGGATCGAGCATCGTCATGATGCTGCCGAACAGGTGTTGCGCGCCCGCGAAGAATGCTTGCCTCATCTCGTCGAGTTGTATTTGAGGTGCGTCCGCGGGGATCGCCTGGGCGCGAAGGGCAAGCCATCCGGCCTCGATGATCTTGCCTTCGTCAACGGCTTCTGCGGTGATTTTCTCGGCAATCGCGCGGCGTTTCGCTTCGCCCATCACTCGCCTCCCTTCGCTTCGGCCTCGAAGATTTCCCTTGCGCGCCGTTCGTCGTAAAACAGCATTTCCCTGCGAACGACAGGCAGGAATTGGTTGAACGCGCCATCCCAGATGCCATGCCGGTAGCTCACACGATTGGTCCATACAAGCAGGACGAGCCACCCGAACGAGATTGCCGGGATCAGCCATTCACGGACCATCATTTGCCTCCCTTCGCTCCGACGAGTACGAAAACGGAAGTTGGGTCCAGATGTTCAAAGGAACCATCCGGCAATACACGGTAGAATCCGGTGCCATAGATGCGCGCATCTTTTTTTGCCTTATCAATGGCGCTTGTCGTAGGTTCCTTCGCTTCGGCCTCGGCGGCGGCCGGCTCGGGTAGCGCGCGCCAGCGGGTGGCGTATCGCTCCAGATATCCCGTATCGTCGGAATAGCTGGAACCATCCACCACGCCGTTTGCCCAGCGCGCCAAGAAAACCGACGATGCGTGTGAGCAAGCGAGGAAACTTGTGCCATCCTTCGGCACCGTTTCCATCGGCTGCCACTCGGCTTCCTCCCTCGGCACCGCCGCGTGCGCGGCCGTGTCGTAGGTGCCGATGCCGGCGGCGGCGAGGGCGGCAAGGATGTGCTCGGCTCTGGTGGGCGCTCTGGTCTCATCATGCAACCAGGAATCCAGAGCGGCGCCGATCACGTCGCGCGGGTCGGTCATGGCGCATTCTCCCCTAGCGATTCCGCCTTGATCTCGACATCTGTTGCTACCCGAACCAAGGCAAACTCCCACCGAACATCATCGTCCGTGGCCCAACCATCGCCGCGCATGTAGTCGCCGATGATGCCCTCGATGACGAACACACCCTCGGTGGCCTTCTGCGGCCATTCTTCAATGTGCTGGTCGATCCAGTAATCGAAGCCCTCACCTTCGTTAATCCAGAAGGCCGAGCCATCATAGTCGAGTTCCTCGATCTCCCAAGCATAGGGGTCGCCATCAAGCGGACCCAGAACCCGCACGAGGATGCGGCCCGGATCGCGGTAGCTGGGCAATTCGTATTTCTCGCCCGCATCAACGGGTGTGATCACCTCGAGGGCGCGGTCGCTCATGGCTTCTTCCCTTCAAAGCACGGATATGGCCCGATGCTTGCCACCGCCCGAGCGTTGGTGCTGTAGCCGTCGTCTGTCTCTACCTCCACAAAGCGGCCCCCCTCATGTCCGGGAGGGGCGTCGAACAGGATATGGAGCCGTTTTGTGCCGGGTGGCAGCGGCACGGGCTGCGGCTGAGCGCACAGAAGCTCGCGGGCGCGGCGCGCAACGGCAAGCCACGCGCCTTCGCCCCACCCTCCGACGCCCTCGACGTGCGCGCGGCATAGGGTGCGGGCGAGTTCTTCCTCGGTCATGTGGGGTCTCCAAGGTTGCGGATGGCGTGCGCTGTTGTGCTGTCCCCGAGCGCGGTGGCCTCTTCCGCACACCGCTCCCGCTCGCCGGCCAGCAGGCGCAGGACGAGAGGGCGGAGATCAACAAAGGCCACGCCACCCGCGCCGAATGATTCGTGCGCTTTGGACCAAACAAGATGATTCGCCTCGCGCTCGAACGCCGGCAGAGTGAGGGGCGATGTGGTGTCGTCAGTCATCGTGGGCTTCCATTGACATAGGTTCAGCGGCCGATCCCTCGCACGCCAGCCCAGCCCCCACCGTCCCGGCCACCGCGCCGCAAAGGTGGCACTCGGCCAGGCTGCCGCAGTCTCGCCATTCGTGCCCGAGCCGGTCGGGGAGGGTGCCGCTCACCGCACGCCCCGCCGCATATCCCGCACGCGCGCGGGCCTCGGCGCAGCAGATATCGGTCGCCAGTGTCGGGCGCGGCCCGCGGCGCCGCATCGGCGTCTCGGCCTCGGCCAGCAGGCGCAGAACGCGATCGGCACCGGCCCCGAGACGGCGGCGCAGGTCGCGGACGGTGGCGCCGGCTTCGTATTCGGCTCGGAGGAGGGTGGGGGTCATGGCAAGCGTCCCTTGATCGCCATCTCGACCTTCTCTCGCACGGCCAAATGCGAGGCGCGGCGGTTGCAGCTGCTACATGCGAGAAGCTGATTTGCCGGGTGATCCGGGCCGCCATGCGTCAGCGCGACGAAATGCTCGATCGTTGCCGTGTGCTCGGTCAACTCCCTGCCGCAGTAAACGCAGGTCCATCCATCGCGCTCCGCCAAGGATCGCACCAGATTTATCCGCTTGCGAGGGCCGACCGATGTTTTCTTGACCGCGCGCCAAGCGTGGCCGGTCAAAAAGGCCATATACGCCTCGGCCGCTCCATTGCGCCAATGCTCGGCGAGGATGCGGTCATTTGTATTCCGGTAGATGATCGCAATCTGTTCGCGGGCAATGAATCGCATTACCTCATAGGGGTTTGTCGGTGCAAGAACGGCTGAGCCGCGACCGATTAACCACGCCTCGAACGCTTCGCGCTGTTGGACAAATGCCTTGACATCGCGCGGAAGGAGGGGGGTCATGGCGACTCCGGCATTTCGGCGATGCGTTCGAGGGCGCTCAGCGCCGCCGCAAG
>JAKAFQ010000677.1 GCA_021817875.1 Pseudomonadota bacterium | reverse complement strand
GACCCAGGCAAACACGCGCCGGTCTCCGAGCTACATCCCCGAGTAGACTTCGACGATCGACACCGGATCAGTCGTCCCGCAGGCCTGCCCGATCGTCGCCGGATCGGTCACCGGCAGCGTGATCGCAGAGCCGTTGATCGTGAGCGAGGTTACGTTCTTCAGTACCGAGTTCGCGATCGCCGCGCAGGCAGAATTCGGAACCTCATCGGTAAGGTCGAACGCGTTCGAGTTATTCGCGTCCATCGCCAGAGTGATGGGATTGCCAAACACGTTGCTGAGGTTCGTGCCGGACACCGTGATCGCCGAGGGCACCGCCTTGGCGTTGATCAGGTCGCTGGCCGAAAGCGAGGAGTAGTCCGGGTACCCCTGGAATGCCTGGCGGATGTTCGACACCAGGGCAGCCGTATTCTGCTGGTCGGCGTGAACGTCCGATGCCGTGCGAATATCACTCCCGTAGTGAATCGCGATCACGATGCCTGCCGCGACTACGCCCAGAATGACGATCCAGACGATAATGTCTATTGCGCTCATCTCGAGTTATCTCCAGTGGTTTAACCTAATACAGCGAGGCGCCGGCAAGTGATTGATGCATCACCCCGAGAACCAAGCTAACAATCGAACCGGCGATCCCAAAGAGCAGCGCGATCACCAGGAACCGAATGATTCCTGAGAAAACGCGCAGACTGGTTTCTGCCGACTCAACAAATTCACCCTCCCACACCGCCAGCGCCTTCTCGAGCGCCCCGGAGGTGTCGGCCGCATCACCCGACTGCGCGATCTCCTCGATCAGCAGCGGAGCCGGGAAATTCGTCGTCGCGTGCGTCGCAATCAGCGCCTCAGGCAGCCGCTTGCCGTCACGCTCGATGTACTGCTTCACCTTCAGCAGGCGACGGGCAAGCCACGGCGTCGCGTTCTTGATCGCCTGCGCCAGCGCGTCGCGCTCCATCACCCCAGCCCTGAGCATGATGAGGTGCATCCGAATCCAAAGTAGCGAATTCCAGTCGCGATAAAATGCGAACGGCGAATTTGGGATGTTCTCGAGCCACCGCCGCCACGGTGCATCGACCGTGCGCGCGGCCCGTGCGAACCAGATGAGCCCTGCGAAGATCGCCCCGATCAACGCCACGAGCGAGGTCAACCCGGCCGGCGTGCTCGAGGCGAGCACGAACGCCGTGAACCCGTGAACCTGCTGCGGCTTCAGCACTCCGCGGTACTGCGGCACGATGAACAGCGCGGTGCCGAAGATCGCGAGCACGCCGAACATCAACAGCATGAGCGAGGGCATCAGCGACTTGCGGAAGCTGCGCCGCATTTTGCGGTCTCTGATGATCGAGTCGGACAGCTGGGCGAGGGTATCGGGGAGTGACCCGGACTGATCTCCGGTGAGGATCAGCATGTATTCCATCGGCGGGATGAACGTCTGTAGTGCGGCGGCGAGCTTCGCACCCCGTGAGAACTTGTGTATCGCGACCTCGATCGCCGCCTTCATTCGAGAGGTCTTGCGGATATACTCGGTGGAGAGCAGCTTCTGCATCGACGCACCGACGGCGTGCCCGGCGCGCACGCGGCTGCCGATGTACTTGTAGAGCGCAACCCGCTCGAGTTCGTTCAGCTTCCCAATCCGTCGGGCGCGACGCGCCACGGTGGCCTGCCCGTCGGTTCTCGAGCTCAGCAGGCCGAGCAGCGCCGAGACTGGGTTACCCATGGTGAGGCACCGCCCTTGTTCCGATCGCACGATGCCGCCCGGATACGCCGGAACGCCGCAATTCGATGAGGCGCCCGAGCATCGGCCTGACGGAGATCAGCCCGATGGCGAGCTGTGAACCGAGGAACCATACGAGGGCGAGCTGGCCCTGGTGGTAAAAACGCAGCACGGAAAGCACCAAGAAGGAGGCGAGGATAGCGGCATTGACGCACACCCGCCGCTTGACCGAGAGCAGTGGCCGACCGCTGATGCGCACCGCTCGCCCGACGCGCCACGAGGCCGCTATGTCAATGGCCGCCAGCACGATCGCGAGCCCCCAGAACCATCCCGGACGCCAGTACACGTGAGTGAAGAGATCCTGAATATGCATGCTTGGCTCGCTACAGCGGTTGCTCGCCGCTATCGATGTAGTTGAGTGAGTCTGTCACCCACTTCTTCTCCGCATCCGAACGGCATTCGGTGAGCCCACCGACTTTGGTCTGCATGGCGAACGGATCGGTGACGCCACGCAGGGCGAGTGCCACGGCCCGATGTCGCATGAACCCTCCGGCAGCCGCGCCCATCAGCTCCTTCAGCTGAGCGTCGTCATCAACACCCCCCCGCAGCTTGTCCGAGATTTCCTCGGTAACCGGGATCACCTCGGCAACGGCAATCTTCCCTGCAGTGCCCTTGTCTGAGCACATATCGCACCCCGGCCCCTCGAATCGGACCCTACTGAGATCCTCGGAGTAGCTGTGAAGCGCCTTCATGACATGACTGACTCCGGGGCGGTCCTTTGCCTCTTCGTACGAGACCGAGCACGCCGGGCACACCCTCGGCGCCAGGCGCTGGGCCACCAGCAGCCGAAGCACATCCGGGGTGCAATAGGCGGCGCGCGAGAGCTCGAAGCCTCGAGTGGTCTCCAGCCTCGGAACGATCATCGCGGCATTGTTCGCATGGATCGTGGTCATCACCAGGTGGCCGGAGTTCGAGATCTCGATCGCAAGGCGCCCGATCGGACCCTCACGAATCTCGCCCACCAGAATCACGTTCGGCGCCATGCGCAACATCATGCGCAACGCCTCTCCGAAAGCCTTGGATTGCGCGGTAACATCCACTTCGTCGCCGCCGATCTCGAGCTGCACCGCCCCGGGGACCTCCCGCTCCGGCGGATTCTCCGCAGTCACGACGCGCCGGTACGGCCAGCGCTTCCTCAGCGCGACCAGCATCTCCCACAGCGCGGTGGACTTGCCCGAACCGGTGGGGCCGGCCA
>JAKAFQ010000676.1 GCA_021817875.1 Pseudomonadota bacterium | reverse complement strand
GCATCGTCAGGTGCGCGAATGACTCGCGCCGGCCATTGCCGGTCGGGCGCTGTCCCATCAGACGGGCATTGAGCCGGTCCTGCATGTAGCCGCGCAGGATCCCGTCCTCGATCAGCGTCGTGCACTGCGTCGGGGTGCCCTCGTCGTCGACGTTGAGCGAGCCGCGCCGCCGCGGCAGCGTGCCGTCATCGACCACCGTGCAGCCGGGCGCGGCGACCCGCTCGCCGATGCGATTGGCGAAGGCCGAGGTTCCCTTGCGGTTGAAATCGCCCTCCAGTCCGTGCCCGATCGCCTCGTGCAGCAGAATCCCCGGCCAGCCCGGACCGAGCACCACCGTCATGGTGCCCGCCGGGGCCGGCACCGCCTCCAGGTTCACCAGCGCCTGGCGGGCCGCCTCGCGCGCCAGGCGCAGCGGGGTGTCCTCGGCAACGAGCTCGGCCAGCGAATAACGCCCGCCGGCCCCGCAGTAACCCTGCTCGCGCCGGCCGTTGTGCTCGACCAGCACCGAGACGTTGAAGCGCACCAGCGGGCGCACGTCGGCGGCGAGATCCCCGTCGCTGTTGGCGATCAGCACCACTTGGTGCACGGCGATCAGGCTCGCGGTCACATGGACGACGCGCGGGTCGACGCGCCGGGCCTCCCGATCGACGCGCTCGAGCCAGGCCACCTTGTCGGGGTCGGACAGCGTGGTGAGCGGATCGGCCGGCAGATACAGCTGATGGCCGCTCCTGTGCTGCCAGACCGCCACGCGCCGGTCCGCGCCCTGCGCTGCAATCGCGCGCGCGGCGTGCGAGGCCTCCGTGAGAGCCGGCAGGAGGATCTCGTCCGAATAGGCGAAGCCGGTCTTCTCGCCGGCGAGCGCGCGCACGCCCACGCCCTGCTCGATGCTCGAGCTGCCATCCTTGACGATACCGTCCTCGAGCGACCAGGACTCCTGGCGCGAGAGCTGGAAGTAGACATCCGCGAAATCGACCGAGTGCGTGAGCACCTCGCCGAAGACGTGCTCGAGACGGCCATCGAGGCCGCTCGGGCGCAGAATCAGATCGCGGGCCAGCGTCAGCGCATCGGTACGGTTCGGTTCGGTCATGGTGTGCTTCCGATCATGGGCGGGCAACTCCTCAGCCGAGCACGCGGTGCTCGAGTGCCGGAAAACTCTGACGGTCACGCTGTTCGGCCTCGAGGTCGATGTCGGCGGTGACACAACCACGGCCGCTCGCCAGCCGCCCGAGCACCCGGCCCCAGTGATCGGTGATCAGACTGTCGCCGTAGGTCTCGCGGCCGTTGGGATGTCGTCCCGACTGTCCCGCGCCGATCACCGCGCAGAGATTCTCGATCGCGCGTGCGCGCAGCAGCACTTCCCAGTGCGCGCGCCCGGTGGCGGCGGTGAATGCCGCTGGCACCGTGAACAGCTGCGCACCGCGCGCGCTCAGCAGCCGGTACAGCTCCGGGAAGCGCACATCGTAGCAGACCGACAGTCCCAGCCGTCCGGCCGGTGTGTCGAGCACCACGGGCTCGCGGCCCGGCGCGAAATTCTCCGACTCGCGGTAACGCTCCGCCCCGCCGGGCAGGTGAACGTCGAACAGGTGGATCTTGTCGTAGCGCGCGCGCCGCTCGCCATCGGCGTCGTAGACCAGGCAGGCGGCCGCGACGCGCCCGTCGGGCGCGCCGCTCAGCGGCACCGTGCCGCCGACGATCCACAGCCCGAGCCGGCGGGCCGTCGCGGCGAGAAACGTCTGAATCGGACCCCGGCCATCCGGCTCCCCGACACGGCGCCGGTCGGCCTCGCGCAGTCCCATGAAGGCGAAATTCTCCGGCAGCACGGCGAGACGCGCATCGCGTGCGGCAGCCTGCTCGAGCAGCACGCTCGCGTCGGCGAGATTGGCCTGCACGTCCGGTCCGGAGGTCATCTGGATGGCCGCAACGATGGTCATGACGAGAGCCTACTCCCTCCGGCGGCCAGGCGCCTCAGAGCGCCACGACGTCGAACTGATCGACGCCGTAGAGCGCCTCGACCTGCAGCCGCACCGTGCGTCCGACATCCCGCTGCAGCGCGAGCAGCGCCGGGGCCTCGGCCTCGAGCAACCGGTCGACGACCGCCTGGTGCGCCAGCACCAGCATCTCGCCGCCGCCGGCGTGCTCCTGGCGCAGCAGCTCGCGGAAGATTTCCTGACACACCGTCTCGGCGGTCTTGACGAACCCGCGCCCCTCGCACGCCGGGCACGGCTCGCACAGCAGGTGCGCGAGACTCTCGCGCGTGCGCTTGCGGGTCATCTCCACCAGACCGAGCGGCGAGAGACTGACGATGCGCGTCTGCGCACGGTCCCCGGCGAGGGAACGCTCCAGCGCCGCCAGGATCTGCCGGCGGTGCGACTCGGCGTGCATGTCGATGAAGTCGATGATGATGATGCCGCCGAGATTGCGCAGCCGCAGCTGTCGGCCGATGGCCTCGGCCGCCTCCAGGTTGGTGCGGAAGCTCGTTTCCTCGAGATTGCGGTGGCCGACGTAGCCGCCCGTGTTGACATCGATCGTGGTCATCGCCTCGGTCTGGTCGATCACCAGATGTCCGCCGGACTTGAGCATCACCCGGCGCTCGAGCGCCCGGGCAATCTCCTCCTCGACACCGTGCAGATCGAAGATCGGGCGTGTGCCCTCGTACAGCTCCAGACGCGCCGCCGCGCCCGGCATGAACTCGGCGGCGAATGCGCGCATGCGCGCGAGTGCCTCGGCCGAGTCGACCCGCACCACGCCGATGCCGTGCGAGAGCTCATCGCGCAGCAGCCGCAGCGCGAGCGGCAGATCCTCGTGCACCGCCGTGCCGGCGGGCGTCTCGGCGGCGAGCCGGCGCACGTGCTGCCAGAGCCGCTCGAGGTACGCCATGTCCTCGCGCAGCGCCTCGGCGCTGACGCCCTGGGCCGCGGTGCGCAGGATGTAGCCGCCCGCCCCCCCCGGGCGCAGCTCGGCGAC
>JAKAFQ010000675.1 GCA_021817875.1 Pseudomonadota bacterium | reverse complement strand
CAGATACCCCTCCGTTCCCCCCTGTCCGGCCGCTCCACTTCCGAGAAGGCTTTGGCCCAGTGGCTCGCTGATCAGGTCGGTACATGCCGCGTTCGGATTTGACCACAAGTCCGGGTCACCACACTGTCATACGGAGATCTTCGTGAAACCGGCAGCGGCGTATTGCGCCTTCTTCGGACCACTGCAGTAATAGGTGATTACTTGCTGCGCGGCGGCGGATTTATCTGCGCTTTGCCAGTTCACGCAGCAGAGGAACAGGCGGTACACGTTGAACATGGAGCTCGCGTTACCCTGTGCTCCGCTGAAGCCCAGAGTGGCGGGGTACAACTTGAAGCCGATGCTTGGCATGTTCGGGCAAGTGTTTCCCTTTGGACAGGTCACTGTGGTACCCATGAGATTCATCAGGAGGGTTTTGTCCCAGATGACCTCGGGGTCGGTCGAATTGCCAAGATCGCTGTTCCCAAGGAGGGTCCATACCGTGTTGCACTCCCCTCCGCCGCTGCAAAGCACTTCCTGCCCGACCTGGGAGTTTGGGCTCACGCCTGCACCTTTCTCCTGCTGGGTGATATCACTGTTGATGTCGTTGAGGACGGTGTCGGCCTTTGAGACTCCGTTGTACATGTCGGCGAGATAACCCGAGCTCTTGCCCATAGCTGCCTCTGTGGCCGCCAGCGTCGATTGCTCATTGTCCGAGAAGTTCACGGACTTGCCGAAGAGGCCTGCTCCCTTCTGAATGAGCCACTTCGACATCCCGCAAGAGTTGATGGAAAGATCCGCGGCCTTTTGCGCGATCGCCTGCATTTCGGAAATCACGTCCGCGCACTGCGGGCAGAGCTCTTTGATCGCGAGCATCGAGACCAGGCCGACCGAATTCTGAGCGATTTCCTTGATGAGCTGCTTTATCTGCTGCCCGGAAATGTAATTGAAGCCGCCGAAGTAGGCTGATATCCCTCCACACCCCGCGTAGACGTAAGGAGGGTTCACACTGATCAGCGCCGGAGAGGTACGGGTCGGAAAGCGCACCTGGGCTCCGCCCATGAGGTAGACGCCGCGCGCCTCGGAGCTGAAGTAGCCCGGCCCGTTCGCCGACACATCAGTGCCGGAGAGCAGGTTCGAGAGCGCCCCGCTGATGCCTCCGGCCCAGGCGGAGGGGATCGCGGATAAAAAGAGACCGCCCGCCAGTGCGAGCAGGGCGGGGAGAGCTCGTGTCCTTCGTGCAGACATGATCGAAACCTCTATGCGCTTCAGGCGTCTATAGGCAAATCAGTGCGTCAAAAGCTGCCGGACCTCGGCCGCGGTCGGCACCGCGACCGCGTGAGAGCCGCCCGCGTGAGCCGGGATGCCGGCGCTCACCCCCGAGGCGGGTCGTGAAGAGAAATCCACCGGCGGCGTGCCGTCTATCCCGTTGTGCACCCCCTCGAGCAGCGCGCGGCGGTAGGCGGTGAAGAACGAAACGATCCGTCCGGAGAGCGTCTTTTCGTCCGTGAGGCCGGTGCTGATTCGCATCCACAGGTCTTGGGCAGGGCTGCCGCCGGGGACGTATAAAAAGACCGTCGGAACGACGCGCACGCGCAGTGCTTCGGCGGCTAGAAGGGCTTTGCGACCGGGATAGCAGTGATTCTTGAAGTTCGGCATGCATTTGCCGTCGATCGGAGTGTTCCAGATCGAGATGCCGTGGTCCTGCCGCATGTAGAGCAGAATCCGGTCCATCGCCTGACAGAAATCACAGTTGTACCGGGAGAAGTACACGAGGAAGGCCTTCTCCTTCTTGAGCACAGCGTAGATGCTCTTCGCTCGAGCACTTTTCACGCCGGTCATCAGCTGCAGGCCGAGCTCGCTGAAGGGCATCCGCACAGTGGGGTCGAGCGATGGGTTCTGCACCAGGTTGTACTGCCAGACATTCGCCGCCTCGATCGCCCGGTCGGTGACCCACCGCATGTAGTACTGGGCCGCCTGCACAGCGGACCGATCGTCCGGACTCATCGACATCTGCTTCAGCAACGCGTCGCGTTCCTTGGCCTGGAAGTCGAAATTCGTGCCCGGATTGACGAACCCGCACTTGGCGGTCCAAGTGCTCATCGTCGAGCACTTCGGCGCAGCCGGCTTCGTGGGCAGATGCTGCGGAGCGCTGGTGAGAAACTTCGGCGGGATCCGAAGCAGTGGGCCGTGCTGGTAGAAGAACCATCCCTTTTCCGGGTTCGATTGGTGGGTCCCGTCGCGCCCGTATGCGCGGGCCAGTGGCACAGCCGCAAGCGCGAGCACGCCTACCGCCAGGAAGCATCGCCGCAGTTTTTCAGTCATCGGCATCCCATTCACCCAAGAAAACCCCCGCTCATGGAGCGGGGGTCAGAATCACGCGGCTGATTTCAGCCGAGCCAAATACGCCTCGAGCGCTCCACGCATTGCCTGAGGGTCGCCCTCGACGTTCTCCACCTCGAGGTCCACCGCGCAGGTCCGTGCGAGGATCTCCGATGAGTGCAGCGCCGAGACAAGCCCGGCCGCCACCGCCTCCGCATCCAGCGCCTCGATCTTGCGACGGCGAATCCGCACCAGCAGTCCGCCGCGCTCCTGGATCCTTCGGACTTCGATCGGTTCGCGCACGTCGGTAAGCACGACGCGCGAGCCCCTCGGCTTCGAGTCGATCTTGCGCATCAGCGGGTCGACCCAGTACTCCTCACGCCCCCACCGGGACTTGCGCCGGTACTCGGTGCCCCACTGCTGAAGAACCCATCGCGGGCTACGCGGTGAGCTCAGGACCTCTTCGACCGTGAAGCGGCCGCCGGACGCCTCAGCCGTGAACAGCGCAACGAACTGCGCATCCCGGCAATGCTTCAGCGCGAGCCGCTCGAGCGGCATCTCCTTGGTATCCCTCCGCGAAAGGAAGTGAGGGGTGACCTCGTAGGCCCGTGCCGCTTCCGCGTACAGCTCGTCCGCGAACGCCATCCGCGTGAAACCGTGCATGGCG
>JAKAFQ010000674.1 GCA_021817875.1 Pseudomonadota bacterium | reverse complement strand
GCGACAGATCCTTGGCGCCTCGATCGGCCAGTTCGCGAGCAACTCTACGCTTGTATTTTTTTTGACATGGTTCCCGACCTATCTGACGACCGCGCGCCATATGTCCTGGTTGAATGCCGGATTCATGACGACGCTGCCGTTTATTGCAGCAACCGTCGGAGTATTGAGTGGAGGGTTTTTCTCCGACTTCATCCTGCAGCGGCACGGCTCGGTCAATGTCGCACGGAAACTTCCAATCGTTGCCGGCCTGCTCATGGCCTCAAGCATCGTCGCGGCCAATTTTCTGCGCAGCAACGGCCTGGTCATAGCGGTCCTCAGCTTGGCGTTCTTTGGGCAAGGCATGTGCAATCTTGGCTGGACATTGATCACCGACGTCGCGCCCGAAAGATTGGTCGGCTTGACCGGCGGCTTGTTCAATCTCTGCGCGAATCTTGCTGGAATTGTCACCCCAATCGTGATAGGTGTGATCGTCGAAGAAACCGGCTCTTTCGCTTGGGCGCTGGCTTTCATCGCTGTCGTCGCTCTCATTGGCGTACTGTCATATGTGTTTCTGCTGGGAGATGTTCGCCGGGTACAATTCACAGACGCGCGATAACATCGCTTTGACTCACCGACGTATGCGCCCCTATAATGCACTATCTAGTTCGTATATTCGGATGACATAGCATGGCGCGTCGTTCCAGCGATTTGATGCGGGACGCAAAATCAACAGAGGGTCCACCGGCACATTGCCTGTTGGGTCTAATCGGAAGCGGGATACAGGCCTCAAAATCGCCATCGCTGCATGAATCCGAAGCTGCTGCGCAAGGGATGGTCTGCCGGTATGAGCTAATAGACCTCGACCAGCTGCGCGTCGGGGTAGATCAGCTGCCGGCGCTGCTCGCCGAAGCAGAGCAGCGCGGCTTCGCAGGTTTGAACGTGACGTACCCGTGCAAGCAAGCCGTGATCTCGTTTCTGCACGAGCTCAGCCCGCAGGCACGGATTATTGGCGCGGTCAACACAATCAAGTTTGCCGGCGGTCGGCGCATCGGCTTCAATACTGACGCGTGGGGCTTCGCGGAAAGCTTTCGTCACAACATGCGGGATAGCGCGCTCGATATAGTGACTCAGGTGGGCGCCGGCGGCGCTGGGGCCGCGACCGCGTTTGCGCTACTCGAGCTCGGAACACAGGAACTTCGGCTGGTAGATATCGACATGCGGCGGGCGCAAGCGCTCGTTGAGAGCCTCGCTGCGCAATTCCCTGAGCGGCTCATCCGTACGTGGAACCGTCTAGATGAGGCATTGCGGGAGTCGCGGGGCGTGGTGAATGCGACTCCCATGGGTATGGCTAAACACCCCGGTTCGGCCGTCGCACCAGAGTTGCTGCGCCCCGAACTATGGGTGGCGGACATCGTCTATTTTCCCCTGAATACGCTCTTGCTCCAGACCGCGCAGGCGGTCGGGTGTCGGACGCTCGATGGTGGCGGCATGGCAGTCTATCAAGCTGCGCGTGCATTCGAAATCTTCACCGGTCGCCCAGCCGACCCAGCGCGAATGCGGCAGCATTTCCGCCGTCTGGTCTCCCAGTGACTTATTGCATCGGCTAACGAGGGGCAGCGCCACTCACATCCGGCACGAGCCAGACCGGCACGATGCTGCACGTTTGGTCTGACGGTCGACGGCACCGCTCTCAGTGAGTGCGCGCACCTACTTTGAGCTGGCAAGGGGATTAAGCAGCACGAGTCGCTCAACCGCCTCTGTGATCAGGCGCTTCTGGCTGAGCAGAGTTTTCGCCTCCGACAGGTCGCGCCTGAATATCGCACCTACGGTGTGCCGGTTCGATACTCGAAAGAAGCAGAAGGAACTGATCAGCAGGTGCACGTCGAAGGCGGTGATATCGCTGCGGAAGATCCCATCCGCCCTCCCGCGCTCCAGGATACCCTCTACCGTATCAATCGCGCTGACGTTGATACCCCGAATCGACGACAGTTTCTTCAGGTGCTCAGCGTAATGGATATTTTCCACCGCGATCAGCCGGATGAAGCTGGGATGACTTTCGTCGTAATCGAAGGTGATCTCCACGAGACGGCGCAGCGCCTCTCGCGGCGGCAGCTCCTTCAGGTGAGTCTGGCTCTCCCGAGTACGTATGCCATTGTACGCTTGCTCCAGCACGGCTCGATACAGCCCCTCCTTGCTGCCGAAGTAATAGTAAATCATGCGCTTGGACGTACGGGTGCGCTCGGCGATCGCATCCACGCGTGCGCCTGCAAGACCGTACTCGGCAAACTCTTCCATGGCGACGGCAACGATGTCCGCCTTGCTGCGCTCGGCATCCGTCTGGTCCGGCAGGCTGCTAGGCAGGGGTTCCGCTCTCTTCTTCTTGGCCATATTGTGTCGCCGTGGCTGAGTCGTGATCGTGGACACTCCGCCGGCCGAAGGCCGGCGATACAAGTGCAATATCCAAATGAAATCATAAACCAGCCCCCTCGCCAATCTCAGTCTGCCAAATCCGCCGCACCCCCCCTGTCGCAAGCACCGCCCGCCCTGCCCCTCCCTGATTTCCCCCCGGATGAGGAGGCATCCTCATCTTGATGTACGATCTAGTTCGTGTATATTGAATTTCCCCCCAGCATCGGGAGCAGACCATGGCGAGCACGACGAGCGCGAATCCTCGTGGCAAAGAACTCACTGACGGTGCCCGTATCGACATCGACTCAATGATTTCGCGTGCACGCACCGCTATGTCCGCAGTGCGTCATTACGAGCAGCCACAGATAGACCGTCTTTGCCAGGCACTCGGTTGGGCTACCGCGAACGAGACAACATTTTCGCGGATCGTTGCAATGAGCGTTGCTGAGAGCGGGCTCGGCGACCCTGAGGGGCGCAATTCCAAGCGATTCAAGATCATGGGCGTCCTCCGCGATGCATTACGGCAACCGAGCGTCGGGATCATCGAGACGAATCCAGCAAAGGGCATTGTCAAGTAC
>JAKAFQ010000673.1 GCA_021817875.1 Pseudomonadota bacterium | reverse complement strand
TCGGAGTCGTCGGCCGTAAAGCGGGCATGACGCGGGTGTTTACCGACAGCGGCGAGACCGTGCCGGTCACCGTGATCGAGGTGCTGCCCAATCGCGTCACCCAGGTGAAGACCGAGGACAAGGACGGATATCGGGCCGTGCAGGTGACTTACGGGCAGCGTCGCCAGTCGCTTTATTCGAAGGCTGTCAACGGTCATTTCGCCAAGGCCGGTGTCGCCCCGGGGCGTGGGATGGTGGAGTTTCGCCTGAATGCCGCGGACCAGGCCGAGCTGGCCCCCGGTGCCGAGGTCAAGGTTGACCTCTTCAAGGCGGGCGAGAAGGTGGACGTCACGGGCACCACCATCGGCAAGGGCTTCGCCGGCACCATGAAGCGCCACAACTTCGGCGGACAGCATGCCACGCACGGTGTTTCCGTATCGCACCGCGCGCCGGGCTCCATCGGACAGCGTCAGACTCCGGGCCGCGTCTTCAAGGGCCGGCGCATGTCCGGTCACATGGGTGTCGTGCGTCGCACCACCGAGAACCTCAAGGTCGTGCAGGTCGATCTCGAGCGTAACCTGCTGCTCATCCGCGGCGCCGTGCCCGGCGCCGAGGGCGGCCAGGTCATTGTCCGGCCCGCTCTCAAAGCCGGCCGTCTGGCGCTGCGCAGGACGATCGCTCCGACCAAGGTCGGCTCGGCCCCCTCGGCCAACCCGATGAAGCAGTCGAAGAAATAAGCCATGATGCTCAAGCTGGTCAATGGAGCGGGCGAGCTCCAGGTTTCCGAGGCCGCCTTCGGCCGCGAGTTCAACGAGGCCCTGGTGCACCAGGTGATCACGGCGTACCGGGCGACCGGCCGCGCCGGTACCAAGGCTCAGAAGTCCCGCGCCGAGGTCCGTGGCGGCGGCAAGAAGCCCTGGAGCCAGAAGGGCACCGGGCAGGCCCGCGCCGGATCAAGCCGCTCGCCCATCTGGGTGGGCGGCGGGCGTGCCTTTGCCGCCAAGCCGCGCAGCTTCGAGCAGAAAGTCAACCGCAAGATGTACCGGGGCGCCCTTCGTGCGATGCTCTCCGAGCTGGCGCGCACCGAGCGTCTGGTCGTGGCCGAGGCGCTCGCCCTCGATGCGCCGAAAACCAGGCTGCTCGCCGGTCAGCTCAAGGCGTGGTCGCTTTCGAGCGTGCTGATTGTCGTCGAGGCGCTCGACGAGAAGCTGTTTCTCGCCTCGCGCAACCTGCCTCACGTGGAGCTGATCGAGGTCGGGGCGCTCAATCCGCTGTCGCTGGCCCGTCACGACAAGGTCCTGATGACCGTCGGCGCGGTCAAGATGATCGAGGAGCGCCTGCAGTGAACAAAGAACAGCTCATGAGCGTGCTGATCGCGCCGCACGTGACCGAGAAGTCATCGCGCGCGATGCAGGACCACAACCAGTACACCTTCCGCGTCCGTCGCAACGCCACCAAGACCGATATCCGCAAAGCCGTCGAGCTGATGTTTGACGTCAAGGTGAGCGGCGTGCAGGTGGTCAATGAACCGGGCAAACAGCGCCGCTTTGGCAAGATCCTCGGCAGGACGCAGGACTGGAAAAAGGCGTACGTGAGCCTCGCCGAGGGCCAGGCGATCGATTACGAAGCCCGTGCAAGAGCGTGAGCCCGAGCATGATCACACGGATTCCGGCGGCGCGCCGCGCCGCTGCATGCTGCGGCTTGCATCGATCCGCAGGACAATCCGGCCGCAGGCCGTAGAGATTCATTGACATGGCGCTCATCAAGTACAAACCCACCTCGCCCGGCACCCGGGCGGTCATCAAGGTCGACCGCTCTCATCTGCACAAGGGCGGCCCACACCTGCCGCTCACCACCTCGCAGGGCAAGACCGGCGCACGCAACCACTTCGGCCGGATCACGACCCGCCATGTCGGTGGCGGCTCGCGTCAGAAGTACCGGCTGATCGACTTCAGGCGCGACAAGGACGGGATTGCCGGCGTTGTCGAACGCCTGGAGTATGACCCCAACCGCACCAGCCACATCGCGCTGGTCAAGTACGCCGACGGCGAGCGTCGCTACATTCTCGCCCCCAAGGGGGTCAAGGCCGGCGACGAGGTCCGTTCCGGCGCCGACTCTCCCGTGAGGGCCGGCAACGCCATGCAGCTGCGGCACATCCCGGTCGGCACGACGCTGCACAATGTCGAGCTCAAGCCCGGCAAGGGTGGCCAGCTCGCGCGCAGCGCAGGCAGTTCTGTGGCTTTCACCGCGCGCGAAGGCAGCTACGCCTACCTCAGGCTGAAGTCGGGCGAGACCCGCAAGGTGCATATCGACTGCCGCGCCACCATCGGCGAAGTCGGCAACGACGAGCACAATCTGCGCAACTACGGCAAGGCGGGCGCCAAGCGCTGGCGCGGCATCCGGCCAACGGTGCGGGGTCTGGCGATGAACCCGGTCGACCATCCGCACGGCGGCGGTGAGGGCAAGTCCGGCCAGGGCAATCCTCATCCGGTATCGCCTTGGGGTTGGAACACCAAGGGTTACAAGACGCGCAACAACAAGCGCACCGACAACATGATCGTTCAGCGCCGGAAGAACCGGAAGCGCTAGCGGGAGCACGAGCCAAGATGCCACGTTCACTGAAGAAGGGTCCGTTCGTCGACCTGCACCTGGCCAAGAAAGTGCAGGTGGCCGCCGCGAAAAACGACCGCAAGCCGATCAAGACCTGGTCACGCCGTTCCATGGTCGTGCCGGAGATGGTCGGGCTCACCATCGCGGTGCACAACGGCCGGCAGCACATTCCGGTGCTGGTCACCGAAAACATGGTCGGCCACAAGCTCGGCGAATTCGCCCCGACGCGTACCTTCAAGTCGCACTCGGGCGATCGCAAGGTGGAGGCGGCCCGGTAGCAGGCCCGGAGACACACCATGCAAGTCACCTCCAAGCTGCGCTACGCGCGCATCTCACCGCAGAAATGTCGGCTGGTCGCCGACCTGGTGCGCGGCAAG
>JAKAFQ010000672.1 GCA_021817875.1 Pseudomonadota bacterium | reverse complement strand
AGCAGGTGGTGAAGGACGTGGCCGAACTCGTGGAACAGTGTCAGGACATCGTCGTGGGTCAGCAGTGCGGGCCGATCCTCCCCGGGCGGCAGGACGTTGAGCACCAGGTACGCCACCGGCAGTGCATCGCCCGAACCGAGGTGCTTGCGCCCGACGCACTCATCCATCCACGCACCGCTGCGCTTGTTGGCGCGCGCATACGCGTCCAGATAGAAGCTGCCGACGGGGCGGCCGGCATCGCTCTCGATTTCAAAGTAGCGCACGTCGGGGTGCCACACCGGCGCGCCGGCGCGCTCCCGGACGCGCACGCCGAAGAGCCGCTCGGCCACCTCGAACAGCCCCGACAGCACCCGCGGCAGCGGGAAGTAGGGACGCAGCTCTTCCTGCGAGACGGCATGCCGCTGCTGCTGCAGCCGCTCGGCATAGAACGGCACGTCCCAGGCCGACAGCTCCCGGCCGGCGAATGCGCGCAATTCCTGGAATTCGCGCCCGGCCGCGGGGCGCGCGGCGTGCGCCAGCTCCTCGAGGAACCTCATCACCTCCTCGACGCTGCGCGCCATGCGTCTGGAGAGGGCGTACTCGGCGAAGTTGTCGAAGCCGAGGATCCGGGCGGCCTCGTGGCGCTTGCGCAGGATCTGCTCCATCACCGGCGCGTTGTCCCAGCGTCCGGCCTGGGGGCCCTGATCCGATGCGCGGGTGGTCCAGGCCTCGTAGAACGTACGGCGCAGATCCCCGGATTGCGCATCGGTCACCACGGCGATATACGTTGGCTGGTCCAGCGTCAGGATCCAGCCCTCGAGGCGCTGTTCGTGGGCACGGCGGCGCGCCTGGTCGACCAGTACCTCATTCAGGCCGCCGAGCTGCGACCGGTCGGTGACGTGATGGCTCCATGCGTTGGTCGCATCCAGCACGTTCTCCTCGAACCTGGCCTGCAGCTGCGTGATCTCGAGCATCACCGACTTGAACCGCTGCTTGGCTTCGCTCGGCAGGCCGACGCCCGCCAGCCTGAAATCCTGCAGCGCATGCTCGATCACGCGCCGGCGCACCGCATCGAGCGTCCGGCCCTCCCGTTCTTCGATGGCGCGGTATGCCCGATACAGCGGTTCGTTCTGCGCCAGGTCGGTCTGATACCCCGACAGCAGCGGCAGGCAGGTGTTGTAGGCGCCGCGCAGCGCCTCGGAGTTGAGCACCGCGTTGAGGTGACTCACCGGAGACCAGCGGCGTGCGACCCGGTGCTGCAGATCCTCCAGCGGTACGACGACGGTGTCGAAGGTCGGCGGATCGCGGGCGGCGATCTCATCGATGCGTGCGCGCGCATCGGCGAGCAACGCCTGGATGCCGGGCTCGATATCCTCGGGGCGGATGCGCGGGAAGGGAGGCAGCGGCGCATCGGCGAGCAGGGGGTTGTCCATGGCGGGCTATTCTGCCTGAGCCAGGCTGTTTCATGAACCACTCTCCCGGATCACGCGCAGACCGAGTCCGCGGACGGGGTATTCCGGACGCCCGCCACCCGGGAGAGTCTTCCGGGGCGCCCTGCATCGGTCGCACGGTCCCAGCCGGGGTTACCTCATCGTGACCAGTTCTTCGGCGCTGGTCGGATGGATCGCCACGGTGTCGTCGAAATCGCTCTTGGTCGCACCCATCCGTACCGCCACCGCGAAGCCCTGCAGCATCTCGTCGGCTCCCGGGCCGATGACGTGTACGCCCACCACCCGCTTCTCAGGTCCCACGGTCACCAGCTTCATGTCGCAGCGCGGCTTGCGGGAGGTGAGCTGGTGGTACATGGGCAGGAAGCTCGAGGTGAATACGGACACGTTGTCGTCACCGTAGTCTTCCCTCGCCTCTTTCTCCGTCAGTCCTACCGTCCCGATCGGCGGGTGTCCGAACACGACGGTGGGGATGTTGCGATAATCGAGGTGCCGATCCGCCTTGCCGCCGAACAACCGGTCGCTCAGGCGCCGGCCGGCGGCAATGGCGACCGGTGTCAGCTGCGCGCGCCCGGTGACGTCGCCGATGGCGTAGATGCCGGCGGTGCTGGTGAGCTGGTATTTGTCGGTCGCGATGAATCCATCGGCGTCGCACTCGATGCCGGCGTGCTCCAGCCCCAGGCCGGCCAAGGCGCTGGCGCGTCCGATGGCCCATAACACGCAGTCGTATGGCCCTAATCGCCGGCCGTCGCGGATCGCGAGCTGCAGGCCCTGGGGGTCGCGCGTCAGCGCATCGGGGATCGCCTGCGTGTGCAGCGTCACCCCCTGTTCGCGCAGAATCCTGAGCATCGACTCGCCGAGCATCGCGTCGAACTGCTTCAGCACGGTGCCGGTGCGCAGGATGAGGTCCGCCGTCGAGCCGAGCGAGGCGAAGATGCCCGCGAGCTCGACCGCGATGTAGCCGCTGCCCACCACGGCCACGCGCCGTGGCCGCTCGCTCAACTCGAAGAATCCGTCGGAGGTGATGCCGAGCTCCGCGCCCGGAATGCTCGGGACGACCGGCCTTCCGCCGGTGGCGATGACGATGTGGGGGGCGCTGAGGCGGTCGGTGTCCGTTGCGACGGTGCGGCGGTCGACGAAGCGCGCCCGGCCGCGGATCAATGCGAGGCCACGCCGGGCGAGGTTGGCTTCGTAGATGCCGTTGAGCCGCAGGACGTATGCATCACGCATCTCCTTCAGCTGTTTCCAGTCATGTCCGTCGACTGATATCCCGAAGCCGTAGCCGGCCGCGTCGCGCAACCCCTCGGCCAGGTTCGCCGCGTACCACATGACCTTCTTGGGCACGCAGCCGACGTTGACGCAGGTGCCGCCGAGCCGGTGCGACTCCACCACCGCGACCTTCGCGCCGTATTCCGCGGCGCGCTGGCCTGCCGCGAGTCCGCCGCTGCCGCCGCCGATCACAATCAGGTCGAATTCGCTCATGGTGCCATTGTCGCGCACAGGGACCGCTTCGGCAGCAGCCCCGGATTACTTGCCGGTGCG
>JAKAFQ010000064.1 GCA_021817875.1 Pseudomonadota bacterium | reverse complement strand
CTGGCATCGGGCGGGCTGGAGGCTGTTTTGGCGCCTGAAGTCGCGACCCGGCCGACCGCCGATCCCGAAGCAAGTGCAGACCCTGATCCGCCGGATGGGGAACGAGAATCCCACATGGGGCGAGGAAGCGTTCGGCAGCTGATCGGTGACGCCGCGGATGAAGGCCGGCCACATGTCCATGCTGACCGACTCGACCTCGGTGGGCTTGCCGCGGTGAGCGCAGAGATTCTTCACAAAAGCCGCGACGGTGACCGCCTCGTTCCCGTCGGCAACGAAGATCACCTTCCTGGCCGCCTCGTCGGCGAACAGGGTCACATACTCATGGCGCTTGGCCTTGGAGGTCTCATCGATCGCCAAGCGGCGCACCTCGCTGAAATCCGCTGTGCTGACGGCCTCATTCACGTAGCGCTGGCACAGTGTCATCACCCGATGCACCGACAGCCCGGCGATTCGGGCCGCTCCGGTGAAGGTCGTCTCTCGGGCCAAAAGCAGCACGAACGCTTCAAACAGCAGCGTAAAGCCCGAGAGCTTGCCGGCCCACGGCGCCGTGACCTGCACCACCTTGCCGTCGGGCAGCTTCACCCGCGGCACCCGCACCGTCAGCTCGCACTCATGCTGGAAGAAATTCAGATGCCGATAGGTCTTCGTCACCGTGTCATGCACCGGATGCTCCCCCGCCTGCCCCGGCACGGCGAAGCGGCTGCCGACCTCGAAGTCGACACGAATATTCAGCTTTCGCTGGTTCGGCTCGAAGTTCATTCCGGCGATGAACCAGGGGCTGCTGATACCCAGTGCTGCTTCGAAGATCTTCTCTGTGACCACGTCGACCCTTCCATCCCGTTTCCGCGGCAACGTACCAGGAGAGTCTGCGCAGTGCCACCCGGATGGGGTTTTCCACGTGGGTCCACAGGCGCTCGCTTCGCTCGCCCGGTCGCTTGGCCCGGCTGCTGGAGGCGCCGGGCCGTCGGCCGGCTTCAGCCCTGTGGACTACGTGGAAAACCGTGCCACCTCAGGCCGCGTTACCCACTCGGATTTCAATAGAGCCATTTTACTCCCAGGCTGATGACACGGCCATCGAGCGGTCCCCAGGCATCGGTCGTCCAGCGACCGTCGGGGGCCTGCGCGGGAAGCACGAGGGGTTGGAAGCGCGTGAGACGCCGGTCGGTCAGGTTCTCGCCGTTCAAGAACACGGTGACAGGCCCGACCTGGCGCTCGAGTAGAACGCCGAACATGACAAAGCTCGGGCTCATCGTGCGGTAAGGGTTCGGGGTAACGGTGCCTGTCAGGGTCTGCCGCCCGGTAAAGAGGGCTTCGAGGCCGATGCTCCCAATGTGTTCCTTCTCCCAGGAGACCGTGACAATGCCGCTGTGGCGCGGATTGAGCGGCACCGTGATGCGAGATGGAGAATCCGGCTCGACCTCCGTGGAATCGGTGTAGTTGTAGATGGCCGTGAATTCGAAAGGCCCCTTGCGCCCCGAGACGAGCAGCTCCGTACCGAGGGCGCGCATCGGCCGGGAGTCGTTGACGAACGCGAACCGGGGATGAGTGGCACCCACCTGCACCAGGTCCACGGCATGCGCCACTTCCGAGCCGAACACCGTGAGATCGGTCTTGAGTGAGCCGTGTGGCAGAGCCCACAGGCGCTCGATGTCGACCGATGCGCCCCGGGCGCGCTCGGCATGGACATTGGTGAACGGCAGGATGCGCGCGAGCCCAGTGGCTTCAGTCTCGCCGGTCAACGGGGTGGGCGCGGAAAAGCCCCCGCCGAGCGACAGTCGCAGCTGCCACGGCGAGGCTTTCCCGCCCGGCCGCCAAAGCGCCGCCAGGCGCGGACTGAAGAACGTTCCGTACTGGCTGTGCGCATCGACACGGCCGCCCGCGGACAGGATCACGCTTCTGCCGAGGTCGATCTCGTCCTGGGCGAACAGCGCCGGCACGCGGTAGGTGAAATCAAATGCCGGCAGCTTCTCGTCGCGGTATTGGTCTTCCTCGAAAGAAAGGCCCGTGACCCAGCGATTTACCCCGGCGGTGCCGTTCACCGCCGCGTCGATGAGCGCAGTGCGGTAGTCGCTCGGTTCGTAAAACCCGCCAAAGGTCTGTTGCTCACCGCGGTCCGTGACCGAGGCCCGCACGGTCAGCACTCGCTCGGACGACAGCGGCCACTGGCTGATCAGTCCGGCGTCGTACTGCCGCGTATTCAGTGCTTCGAAAAAAGGGGTGCCGTTCGGAGCGCCGGGCGGTACGCGCCCGCCCGCCAGAGTGCCGCCCGCACGATCCTCGAGCAGTGCTCCGGCAGTGAGGTAGAGCTTGCGCCCGGCCTCATCGCTCCAATATAGCCGCGGCGTGACAACCACTCGGCGATAGGCCGGGATATCTGCCCAACCGTCCCCATTCACGTCCTGCGCGACCTGTCGATCGGCGTTGGCGGACACCGAATAGGACCAGCCCACCCGAGAAGGGGCGCCGGACCACCACAGCGCCATGTCGGTCCCCTGGCGACTGGTCTCATTCAGCAGCAGCTCGCGCTTGCCATCGGGGCGACGCGAGATGAAGTTGATGACACCCCCCAATGCCGAGGCACCGTACAGCGCCGAGGCGACTCCTTTGATGATCTCCACCCGTCCGAGATCGAGGGGCGGGATCTGAAGCAGACTCATGCTGCTGGCCTGCCCGCCGTAAAGCGGTAGCCCATCGGCAAGGATCTCGGTGTATCGACCCGGCAAGCCCTCAATGCGCACGTCGGCGGCCGCGAGCCCTGGTGACGTGATCTGCACGTGCAATCCCGATGTCTCATTGAGGAGCATCGAGACATCGCCCGGACTCTCCGCGGTCTCCTCGTGGATCTCTTCGGGTCCGACCACCTCGATCCGCGTGGGCTCATCGGCGATGCGGCGTGGAATGCGCGTCGTCGTGACCACTATCTCGGGGAGCTGCGGCTCGGACTGTTCAGATGGGTTCTGTTCCGGCACCCCCTGCGCCTTCGCCTCGACCCGGTCCTTGAGACGCTCCTCGTGCCCCTCGCGCTGCAGCTCGGTTACTCTCTTCTCCCCGGCCGGCGCCGGCGTCTGGGCCCGCGCCGCGAAGGCAACCAGCGCCGCGAGCATTGCGGGCAACACTGTGCGCGGCGCGTTCATGCTGTACGGGTGTGAACGCCGCTCTTGGCGTCTTCGAGCAGACACAGGGCACGATCGAGAATCTCGGCCACACAGGGATCGAGGATGCGATAGTAAATCGTCGTCCCCTTCCGGCGTGTCGCGACGATGCGCCGATCGGCTAGGCGCTGCAGTTGGTTCGAGACGGCCTGGGGCTTCATTGCTACCGCCTTGGCCAGCTCCGACACGCACAGCTCTCCGGACCGGACCAGCGCATGCAAAAGGCGCGCGCGGGTCTCGTTCCCCAGCATCTTGAACAGACCCGCGAGCTCACTGGCTTGCTCGGCAGAAATGCGGTCTCGCTTCGCGAGCGCAGGCTTCGGCGGGCAGCAAGACGCCGTGTGTCCTGATCGAGTGCTCATCGTATTACAGTATCACACGAGCTTATGTAATTACTAGCATTGCAATCATCGGCTCCGTCACGGCCGATTCCCCCCGCTCAGTCGCTTCCAGGTAACCTCGCCCACAACAGTCTCGTCCTGGCTGCACCCGGCCCACCAGATTGGCCTCTGAGTGAAAGGATGTGGCCCGAATTCGGCTTGTTCGGGCCGAGGAGCGAGCGCAGCCGTGAGGTGCTCGGGGAGGGGCTGGCGAGCCTGAGGCTGAGGCCACCGAGCAGGCCTCGGAAAGAGGGCTCTGTCGAGCGCAAGGGTCGATCCGAGAGCGGCATGAGGCGCCACGGCCATGAACGCAACGGCGCGGTCGCCTGTGTTTTAGGACGGTGGCGCCAGAGGTGCACCAACGCCTGCGGGGTCAGCCGCTGGCCCCTCCAATGGCGACGCCGAGAATCTACCCCGAGCTAGCGGCTATTGACCCGCTTCCTCAAGGCTTTGGCGGCCGGCCTTTCCTCAGATGCTTCCATAACGCCACAATTCCAAGCAGCAGCGCTACAATGACGAGTACCGATACAACGACCCCGACAGCCAACATCAAGGCCATGCTTGCACCGCTCATGTTGAAATTCATGGATTGCCACCTGTTCTGTCGCAAGCCTCCGGCCTGCCTGCCTGCACAGCCGTCGACACGAAGATGATCAATCGGCGCACCGTCACCATCTGAGCAAGCGGGGCCCGAGCAGTGCGCCGGCTGCGGCAGAGAGCACAATCAGCCCGCCGTATCCGAGTGCGATGAGCGGCGGCGAAATTGCCGGGACGCAGCAGGCGAGCATGCCTACGCCGAGGCTCGCGGCCAGCGCGCCTATGATCGCGCCAGACAATCGCAAGCGTGTGGGCGCCGTGCGCCGGCGCACAAACCACACGAGCATCACAATCGGTGGCAGGGCTAGGACTGGAAAACGCTCCAGGCATTGGGTCCACTGCGGTCCGAAGAGCATCTGACCCCGATCCGCCGGGGAGGTCAGCAGGAGCGTTCCGATGCCGGCGCAGAGCAGGACGGCGAGCAAGACACCCATACCGATGAGCGGCAGAGTTCGCGGTGCTCCGGGCCGAGCCACCTCCAGCAGAGACATCGAGCCGGCGATGATGAATGCCACCATGACGGCCAACGTCGCCACTCTGACGCCGATGAATGGTTCCGCGAAAGCGTGCGCCGGCACGCCAAAGAGCGTGAGCATTGCGCCCAGAGCGGTGCCCGCGCCGGCAGCGAGAACGGCGATAAGCTCGTTGCGCAGGAGCGCGGGCTTGACAGGGGATACGTCGGTAGCAAGGATGTCGATGAGGGTATCGGTGTTCATGGCAGTTCGCCCTTGACCAAGGCTGATAACGCCCGCAGCCCGCGATGCACGGCCACCTTGGCGGCTGACGGGGAAACACCTGTCTCGGCGGCTAGCTCGCCCGCGGTGAGGCCTTCGAGCTTCATCTTTCGAACGGCTTGCCTCACCTTGACCGGCAGTTGCCTCAGAAGCGTCTCCATATCCAGGTTGCTCTCGACGGGGGCGGTCCCGCCATCGACTGTCACGTCCTCGGCCGCTGCGATCGGCACGAGCTCGGGTGAGGTGCCGATTCCCCGATAGCCGTCGATGAGCTTATGCCGTGCAATGGCATAAACCCAGGGCGTGAGCGGCTGCGAGCGGTCATACGTCTGCCGGCGCGCGTGAATGGCGATCAGCGTCTCTTGCACCAAATCCTCGGCGTCTTCCGCGGTTCTCCCCTTGCCCAGCAGGTGGCGCCGGAAATAGGCTCGCAGATAGTGGCTCAGCTCCTTGAGCAGCCTGCGGTGGGCGCAGGCGTCTCCGTCCAGCCCCGCGAGCATCAGAGCATGGAGCGCTGGCTCCGGAGCTTGTGTGGACATCGATTATTACGCGGGATTCGGCGCGGCGGTTACAGAAAACTTGCCTATTGTCGCACGCGTGCGCCGAGCGCTCCAGGGCGCCTGTCAGGGCGCAGCTTGGACCTACGGGCACAAGAAAAGGATCGTGTCCCGAAGCGTGGTGTACGAGTGATAGATCTTGGCAAGGTCCACTCGTGCTCAGTTGACGACTGCGGACAACCGAGCGGGTTGATTGTTGCTCAAGGACTGTAACCCTTCAAGCTGCATGTAACGTCGCTGCAGTTGCCACTCGTCGTTTTGCTCGAGCAGCAACGCACCGACCAGGCGCGTGACAGCGGCCGTGTTCGGGAAGATGCCGACGACGTCGGTTCGGCGTTTGACTTCGGCGTTGAGCCTCTCGAGTGGATTGGTGTGGATCTGCGTGCGGTGTGCCTTCGGGAAGCCCATGTAGGCGAGCACGTCGGCCTCGGCGCCGTCCATGAGTTGCGAGAGCTTCGGGAACTTCGGCCGCAGCTGATCAGCGACCAACCGCCATTGCGTGACCGCGGAGTCGACCGAGTCCTGCGCGAACACGGTGTTGATCGCGGCGAGCACCATCTGACGTTGTCCCTTGCCGGCGTGCGCGAGGGCATTGCGCAGAAAATGAACCTTGCAGCGCTGCCAGCTCGCACCGAGCACCTTCGCCGCCGCCGCCTTCAGGCCTTCATGGGCGTCCGAGATCACGAGCTTTACACCCCGCAACCCTCGGCGGGTCAGGGAACGCAGGAAATCGGTCCAGAAGGTCTCGGCTTCCGACGGATTGACCGCCATGCCGAGCACTTCGCGGGTCCCCTCGGTGTTCACGGCGACGGCTATTATTACGGCCTTGGAGACGATCCGGCCGGCTTCCCGCGATTTCACATACGTCGCGTCGATCCACAGGTAGGGCCAATCCCCTTCGATGGGCCGATCGAGGAATGCGTTGACGCGCTCGTCGATCTCCCCGCACAGCCGGCTGACCTGGCTCTTGGAGATGCCCGCCATGCCCATGGCCTTGACCAACTCATCCACGGAGCGGGTCGAGACGCCCTGCACGTACGCCTCCTGGATTACAGCGGCGAGCGCCTTCTCGGCGGGTCGGCGCGGCTCGAGGAACGGCGGAAAGTAGCTCCCGGCGCGCAGCTTCGGGATCTTGACATTCACCGATCCGGCACGGGTCTCCCAGAGCCGCTCTCGGTAGCCGTTGCGGCTGTTCTGGCGCTCGGGGCTGCGTTCGCCGTAGGAAGCGGCGCAGATGTTCTCGACGTCCATGTCCATCACGCGCTGCACGATGTGCTGGATCATCTCGCGCAAAAGATCGCTGTCCGCCCCCTTTTCCAGGAGCTCAGACAATGCAATGCTAGGCTTGGCCATCATGGTTCTCCGATTAAAGTTCTGGCGTGGTAACCGAACCTTAAACCAAGATCCGTGATGGCCGCTGAACAAGATGCTGCCGCCCAGACGGGCGGCAGCCCCCTCTCAGATGCCTACGCTCTTACACCACTCGCCGGGACACGATCCGACTGCCCGAAGTCCTGCGCCAGGACCGAGGCGCACTGGGCGACCTTGCGGTGCCGCGTCCGGATTCGGCGACCCGGGACGAGTCGAGCCGGCCTGCGAGCTGGAACGGCAGCGCTCCGGCGTTCGTGCCGCTGCGCGAGGTCGCGAAGATCAGCGAGCAGATGGGTCCCAACCAGATCAATCGCGAAGACGGCAAGCGGCGCGTCGTCGTAACCGCCAACGTGCGCGGACGTGACCTGGGCGGCTTCGTGCAGGAGCTTCGCCAGCGCATCGACGATCAGGTCAAGCCAGCGCCCGGATACTGGATCGGCTACGGCGGGACCTTCCAGCAGCTCATTTCGGCGAGCCAACGGCTGACCATTGTCGTGCCGGTGACGCTCGCCGTGATCTTCGGATTGCTGTTCATGGCGTTCGGATCGGTCCGCGACGCATTGATCGTGTTCAGCGGCGTACCTCTCGCGCTCACCGGCGGCGTGGTCGCCCTGCTGCTACGGGGCATACCGTTTTCGATTTCCGCCGGCGTCGGCTTCATCGCCCTCTCCGGCGTGGCCGTCCTGAACGGCCTGGTGATGATTGCCTTCATCAACACGCTCCGCAAGGACGGGCGTCCCCTGGACGACGCCATCGTCATCGGCGCCCTCGGTCGTCTGCGCCCCGTCCTGATGACAGCGCTCGTGGCCTCGCTGGGTTTCATCCCGATGGCCTTCAATGTCGGGGCCGGATCCGAAGTGCAGCGGCCACTGGCGACGGTGGTCATCGGTGGCATCGTCTCCTCGACCATGCTGACGCTCCTGGTGTTGCCGGCGCTCTACCGCCTGGCCTATCGACCCCGAGTGCCCGACGTGGCGTCGGGACCTCAAGCATCGTAGGGAGATCCTGGTGTGAGCCTCGCGCCGACTCAATCTGCGGTTGCCACGTTTCGCATCGCGAACATGGATTGCGCCTCGGAAGAGGCCGAGATCCGCCATGCGCTGGAGGGCGTACCGGGCATCGAGAGCCTGCGATTCCAGTTGGCCGCGCGGACCCTCACGGTCACTGCTCCCGCCGCGGACTTAGCAGCTGTGGAGACAGCCATACGGGCCGCGGGCTTCGATCCAAAGCCCACCGATAGCCTGCCCGCAATGGAACACACGCCGGGAGCGCTCAGCGGCGCTACGCTGGTCCGTCCGGTCGTCGCGCTGGTCCTGGCTGCGGCTGCGGAACTGGCGTCCCTGCTGGCCAGCAGTAGCTTGCCCACTCGCATAATGGTCATGGCGCTGGCGGCCACCGCGATTGCCCTCGCCGGATTCGAGACCTATCGCAAGGGGTTATCGGCGCTGCGCCATGCACGGCCAACGATCAACGCCCTGATGAGCGTGGCCGTGACCGGTGCCTTCCTCATCGGCCAATGGCCCGAGGCCGCGATGGTGATTGCGCTGTACGCAATCGCCGAGCTGATCGAGGCGCGATCGCTCGATCGGGCCCGCAACGCCATTCGCGGCCTGCTCGACCTGGCCCCGCAACGGGCCGAGGTCCGCCAGGCCGATGGAGCCTGGGCGGAGCTGCTTGCCACCACCGTGCCAATCGGGGCCACCGTGCGGGTACGCCCGGGGGCGCGCATCGCGCTCGACGGCCTCATCAGCCGGGGCACGAGTGCCGTGAACCAGGCGCCCGTCACCGGCGAGAGCATCCCCGTCGACAAATCCGCCGGCGATTCGGTTTTCGCGGGCACCGTCAACCAGACCGGCGAACTCGAGTTTCAGGTCACGGCAACGGCTGGCAACACCACCCTGGCGCGAATCATCCAGGCCGTTGAATCGGCCCAGGGCTCGCGCGCTCCGACCCAGCGCTTCGTCGACAAGTTCGCCGCCCTGTATACGCCCGCCGTCCTGTCAATGGCACTCGCCGTTGCGGTGGTGTGCCCCTGGCTCCTCGGTTGGACCTGGATGCAGTCGCTCTACAAGGCGCTGGTCCTGCTGGTCATCGGCTGCCCCTGTGCGCTGGTCATCTCGACGCCGGTCGCCGTCGTGAGCGCCCTCGCCAGCGCCGCTCGACGCGGCATCCTCATCAAAGGCGGCGCGTACCTGGAATCGGCCCGGCGAATCCGCATCGTCGCTCTCGACAAGACGGGCACCCTCACCGAAGGCAAGCCGCGACTGCTCGATGTCGAGGTTCTGAGCGGCGCGCCCGAGGACGTCAAGCGCAACGCGGCAAGTCTTGCGGGTCGTTCCGACCATCCGGTCGCGCGCGCCATTGCGGGCGGCCTTAAGCGCGCTGAGAACGCGGTCTCGAACTTCACGGCACTCCCCGGTCGTGGCATCGAGGGGAGGATCGGCGAGCAATCGTTCGTACTCGGCAATCACCGGCTGATCGAGGAGATGAACCTCTGCAGCGACGCGCTGGAATCCAAACTCCGTGCACACGAGGAGCAGGGGCGCACCACCACGCTGCTGGCTTCCTCTCATTCCGTGCTTGGCCTCTTCGCGGTGGCTGATGCGATCAAGCCCAGCTCGCGCGAAGCCATCGCCGCCCTGCACGATCTTGGCATCCGCACGATTATTCTGACCGGAGACAACCAGCGCACTGCCGACAGCATCGCGCAGGAGGCCGGTGTCGATGAGGCGCGCGGAAACCTGCTGCCCGCCGACAAACTGCAGGCCATTGGTGACCTCAAGGCTAAAAGTGGTGTGGTTGCGATGGTTGGAGATGGCATCAACGACGCGCCGGCGCTGGTACGCGCCGACATCGGCATCGCCATGGGGGCCGCCGGTACCGACGCCGCCGTCGAGGCCGCGGATGTCGTTGTGATGAACGATGACCTGCGCCGCATCCCCGAGCTCATCCGACTGTCCAAGCGCACCCGGGCGATTCTCGTGCAAAACATCACCTTGGCCCTTGGTGTCAAAGTGGTCTTCCTGGTCCTTGCCCTGCTTGCCGGGGCAACGATGTGGATGGCCGTCTTTGCCGACATGGGCGCGAGCCTTCTGGTCGTGGCCAACGGCCTGCGCTTGCTGCGCCCCGCACCGGATCCGTCCGACGTCCGTTCACCGTAGATCACTTAGGTACTGCGGCGCGTCAAACTGACATGGTGCTTGAAGGCCATTGCCGTCCACGCATCGACTGCGATTTCTTAGGTGGAACCCCTGACTTGACCCTGTAGCCGCTACAGGGACTATGTTCAATCGGCCGCGCGACACGAATCGGCTCGCTTTGACGGAGGCCGCCATCATGCTGAACACTGATCGTCCCGCTATTCATCCGGCGCGCTTGGCGCTCTGTGCGCTCGCGCTGTGCCTGTACTCGCTAGCACACGCCGCGGCACCCGGCGCCACCGAGCCGCCGACGACGGCCCAGTTACAGCAACAAGCCGATGAGCTCAGCCAGCAGCTGGCGCAGGTTCAAAATGCGCCGGACCCTGCAGCTAGGCAGCAGGCCATGCAACGACACTGGTCAATGATGCTGGAGCACATGCGCAGCACCCGCATGATGCCCGGCATGGCTGCCAACGGAAACGCCGACTGGATGATGATGGACCCGAACATGATGGGTCCCGGCATGATGGGTTCGCGCGGCACTGCAGGTCGCGGCTGGATGGAGCACGGCTGGATGGGCCACGGCATGATGGGCATGGGACACATGGGCCCGGGAATGATGGGGCCTGGAATGATGGGCTCCGGCCAGGGCTGGTGGGGCATGCCCTCGGGCATGCCATCGGATCAATACCGACGCCAGATGCAGGGCATGATGCAGCAGATGCACCAGCAGATGGCCGCGATTGCCGTGGAGAAGGATCCGGCGAAGCGACAGGCACTGATCCGGGCCCACTACGAAACCATGTACCGCGGCATGCAGTCCATGCGCGGCATGGGCTGGATGTGGGCGCCCAACGCGGCGACCACGTTGCCGGACTCACAGTCCTCAGGAGCCCAGCTCGTGACCAAGTACTGCTCGCAATGCCACGCCGCGCCCTCGCCCGCCTTACACACCAACACCGAGTGGAACGCGGTCACCTCGCGCATGCGCGATCACATTCACGATCTGTCGGGCAGCGCCATGCCGGACCTGAAGACGCCAAGCGCTGCGGAACTCGACGCGATCACCGACTACCTCGGAAAGCACGCGGCCGCGGCGCATTGAGCCGCGCAACCGGAGGCCTGTGATGTCCTACTATCTTGCCAAGACGGTGACGCAGGATTTCGACGCGGTGATCCAACGGGTCACCGCCGCATTGAAGCAGGAAGGCTTTGGCATCCTGACCGATATCGATGTGCAGGCGACCCTCAAGGCCAAGATCGGCGCCGACATGCCCAGCTACCGGATCCTCGGGGCCTGCAATCCGAACTTCGCGCACCAGGCCCTGCAACTCGAGAACAAGTTAGGTGTCCTGTTGCCGTGCAATGTCATCGTCCGCGAACAAGAGCCCGGCCAGATCGAGGTGGCCGCCGTCGATCCCGTGGCATCGATGGGAAGGGTCGGCAACGCCCGACTGACCAGCGTGGCCGACGAGGTGCGCGTCCGCCTGCAGCGGGTGATCGACAGCGTCTAGGAAAGCTCGCAGTCGTCGGGCCGCAGCGCCATCCGCGGCAGGGTCCGTCGCGGGGGCCTCCCTGGATCCAGTCCCCGTCTCACTTTCGCGGCTGAGAACTCGCTGCGATTGACTTTGATCTATATTTCTATAATCTTGGAACTATGAATGAGAATGCTGCCGTCTCCGCCTTGGCCGCCCTCGCGCAGGAAGCGCGCCTGAGAGTCTTCCGCACGCTGGTGGGCGCCGGCCCCACAGGCATGACCCCCAGCGCTCTGTCCGCCGCCCTCGACATCCCTGCGACGACGCTCTCATTCCACCTCAAGGAGTTGGTTCATGCGGATCTCATCACCGTCGAGCGCCGAGGGCGGAATCTGCATTACCGCCCGGCGCTTGCCCACATGAACGAGCTGCTCGGTTACCTCACCGACCACTGCTGCCAGGGCCAGGCCTGCATCCCTTCGGTTCGCAAGCGGCGGTCCACCTGCTGAATCGGAGCGATCACAATGAAAAGATTCCATGTCCATGTGCATGTTGCTGACCTCGAAAAGAGCATCGGCTTCTACTCGAAGCTGTTCGCCGCCGATCCAGTCCGCATCGAGAGCGACTATGCCAAGTGGATGCTCGAGGATCCGCGCCTGAACTTCGCGATCTCCACGCGCGCGTCCAAGCCCGGCATCGACCACCTGGGTTTCCAGACGGATGATCCCGAGGAGCTCGCCGCCCTCAAGGCGCGAGCCGAATCCGCCGACATGGCGCTGCTCGATGAAGGCGAGACAACCTGCTGCTATGCCCGCAGCGAGAAACACTGGGTCACCGACCCGCAGGGCCTCGCGTGGGAGCACTTCCACACGCTGGGCAGCATTCCGGTGTTCAGCGAGGCCCAGAAGCCTGATGCGGCGACGGCGGCATGCTGCTCACCTTCAGAGGCAATGCCGGTCACCGCGGTCGAAAGCTCGGCCTGCTGCACGCCAACCTCTCGCGGCAAGCCGGTCGGCATGCCGGTGAAATCGGCCAATTCCTGCTGCTGAACCG
>JAKAFQ010000671.1 GCA_021817875.1 Pseudomonadota bacterium | reverse complement strand
ATTCGTCAGCGCCGCCATCGCCTCCAGGCGATGCAGGTTCTTCGCCAGACCTCGGTACCTACGGTGAACTGATATGGATCCGCAATCAGTGCAAATCAACACATGGGTGACAGGCTGGCAGGCGACTTCCTTGCCGGCGCCCGCTAACTTGCGGCTTCCCTATCGCACGTCCCATAGGGCTGGTGGCAATTGGAGTAACCCTCTCATGGTAGGCCGTCGGCGCGGACTCGACTCAACGAATTTGTAACCGCGCGATCAACCCTGGTCGGGTGTGGGTCTTTACTCATTGCGCATCCCAATGATAATCTTCATTGGTCGACCAACCAATAACGATTCGGCTCGGTCTGGCTCGAAAGGGGATGACTTCAATGCCAAAGCCCGGCAGAGACAGAGTGCGTCAAAAGGAGTCGGCCAATGCGTTACTTGATGTCATCCGGAATCACCGGATGTCGGGCACAAGCGCGTCGCAGATCAGCGCGCGCACGGACTTTTCCTATGGCATGGTGAATCGACATCTCGCCAACACGGACGAGCTCTTCGGGGCGAAAATCTCCGAATTGCCTGTTCGAATGGCGACGGAACTCCTCACTCCTCTAGAGAGCGCGCAAACACGGTTCAAACGCGTGCATGCGGCTGCCGACGCGACCCTGAGCACCGAAGGTCCTACCGAGGAGAGAGTTGCCGTCTCGCTTGCATTCTGGGCACGGGTCCCTCACGCGCCGAGGTTACAGCGCGTAAACGATTCGATTACGCGACGTACGCAAACGGGACAGTTCCGTGGGTCGAAGGAACTCGTGCCTCGTGACGAGGTCGCGTGCCGATTGACGCATGGGCTCCCTCGTCGGCAGCTCGGCAATTTTGTGGCGAAGCTCAATCGACCGCTCATTAAATGACACGATACGTTAGGCAGCAAATCTAAGGAGAAGGACGTGAACACACGGCTCTCACTTTCTATCGCCGCGATTCTGGGAAGTGTTTCGATCACGGCAATCGCCGACTCGAGTGTCATGTCGAACGTAGAGTCGAGCGAACAGCTGGCGCCAATCACGGTGACCGCGCAGCGGCGCGTGCAGAACATTCAGGACGTGCCGATCTCGATGCAGGCCTTCACCGGCAAGTCGCTCCGCCAGCTCCACATCGCGACCTTCGACGACTACGTGAAATACCTGCCGAACGTGTCCGCGGCGAGCAATGGCCCTGGTCAGAACGAGGTGTTCATGCGCGGCCTGAGTGCGGGCTCGCAGCCGAGCCAGAGTAGCGGTGCCTCAAGTCTCTTTCCGAACGTCGCGATCTATCTGGACAACCAGTCCGGGCAGCTCCCGAACCGCAATCTCGACATCTACGCGGCGGATCTGAACCGCATCGAGGTCCTCGAGGGACCGCAAGGGACGCTGTTTGGCGCCGGTGCCGAGGCCGGCGTGATCCGCTACATCACCAACAAGCCCGTGCTGAACAAGACCGAGGGCAACGTCACCGCGGGCTACGGCGTCACCGCCCACGGCGACCCGAACACCGACCTCTCCGCGGTCCTGAACGTCCCGCTGATCGAGGACAAGATGGCCTTGCGCGTCGTGCTCTACAACGACAGCCGCGGCGGCTACATCGACAACGTCCCGGCGACCTTCACCCGCAAGAACACCGACATCGGCATCCACTACGCCAACTATCCGGCGGTCAACGGCCAGTGCCCGGACGGACAGCCGAACGCGGGCTACTGCGTGCCCCCGGGCAGCCCAGTGATCAACAACTACTCGATCGCGCAACGCGCGATCAACCCGACGACGTACAAGGGCGGGCGGGCCGAGCTGCTCTACAAAATCAACGACGACTGGAACTTTCTGCTCACACAGATGTACCAGAACCTCGATACCCAAGGGGTGTTCTACCAGCAGCCGAACTCCTCCGACGGCCAGTCGCTCGCCCCGCTCGAGGTCACGCTATTCAACCCTGCGTATGACAATGACAAGTTCGAGAACACGGCCTGGACGGTGCACGGCCGCTTCGGAGCGCTGCGAGCGGTCTACACCGGCGGCTACCTTGTGCGCCATGTCGAGCAGGTCGGCGACTACACGAACTATGCGCGCGGCGTCTATGCCGACTACTACCAGTGCTACGGTCCGGGTTCGGGCGGGCAGGCGAACCTGCCTTCGACCTGCTTCTCGCCGAGTTCGGCTTGGCACGATTCGGAACGCAACGAGCACATGCAGCACGAGTTCCGCCTGAGCACGCCGAGCGATTGGCGGCTGCGCGGCATTGCTGGCGTCTATTACGAGACCAACAAGGTCTTCGACCAGACCGCCTGGTTGTACAAGAGCATTGCGGCCTGCACCGCCAATGGGGCGCCCGGCACGCCCGGCAACAGCGGCTGCTTGTCGAATATCGGCACCGTCCAAGGGGCGACGGTCGCGAACCCGGGTGTCCAGGGCGACACGACCGCCTTCTACGGGGACATTCGGCGGGAAGTGAAGCAGACGGCATTTTTTGCGTCCGTAGACTTCGACGTCGTTCCAAAGAAATTGACGATCACGCTGGGTACCCGTCATTACAAGTTCGAGAACTCCTCGCAGGGCAGCGTCACGAGCAGCTTTTACTGCTTTGACGCGGGGACTCCAGCAGCCGGATGCTCGACCCTCTCGTACAACCTCGACGCAGAAAATCTGCGCGACACCGAATCAGGCTACAAGAGCCGCGCGAATCTCACCTGGCATGTCATGCCAAGCGTGATGCTCTATTACACCTGGTCGCAAGGATTCCGGCCGGGCGGGTTCAATTTCAGCGGCGGCGCACAGCACATCTACGGACCCGACGGACAGTTCCAATACGCGCTCCCGAAATCTTATCTGTCTGACCAGTTGACTAACAACGAGATCGGCTGGAAGACCGAGTGGCTCGGCCATCGCCTGCAGTGGAACGGCGCGGTGTACCGCGAGAACTGGAACAACGTACAGATCGCGTTCTTCGATCCGGGGTTGGTCGG
>JAKAFQ010000063.1 GCA_021817875.1 Pseudomonadota bacterium | reverse complement strand
CGGCTTGAACCCGATCGGCCCTTACCACGCGGAGGGTGGCGCGGGGCTGAACGCCGAGCACGTGCTGTCGCGCACGGTGCGCGACAGCGCTGCATTCCTCGACGCAACCGCCGGCCCGGAGCCCGGGGCGCCGTACCGGGTATCCCCGTCGGTTGCTTCGTATCTCGATGCGCTCGCGAAACCGGTCGGCCGCCTGCGCATCGCGTGCGTGACCGAAAGCCCGGGCCGCGCACCGCTTGACAATGCGATCGAGCGTGCGGTGCTCGAGACCGCTCACGCGCTCGAGGAGGCGGGGCACGTCGTCGAGCACACGGCGTTCCCCGAAGCGGTGCACGCAGCGACGAGCGGAGAGGGGTGGAGCCTGCTGTGGATCATGGACACGGCGATGACGGTCGCGGACCGACGCCGGGAGCTCGGGCGCGCGCCGACGGCCGACGAGGTCGAACGCCTCACGCTGCACCTCATCGACCGTGCGGAGCGCGCGAGCGCGCTCGATTACCTCGCGGTCAAGCGGCTCGCCCACGGCGTGAGCCTCGCGATTGCGCAGCACTTCACGAGCTACGACCTCATTCTCACGCCCTCGACCGCAACGCTCCCGCCGCCGGTCGGATCGATCCCCGCGGACGGCCCGGCATTCGACTACGCGCGCTGGGTCGCGCGCTCCTATGCGTTCGCGCCCTACTCGGAACTCTTCAACGTCACCGGCCAGCCCGCGGCGAGCCTGCCGGTCGCGATGTCCGCGGACGGGCTGCCGATCGGCGTGCAGCTCGTCGGCCGTCAGGACCGGGACCACGTGCTGCTTGCGGTCGCAGCCGATCTCGAGCGCAGCACCGGATGGACGCGTCGGCGTCCACCGCACTGGGCCGGGGCGCAAGAGACCGACTTTCGGTAAGATGGCGCCGAGATTTGGACCTTCATGACACTCGAAGAAATACGCGAACTGGTCCGACCGGACCTCACCGCCGTCGACCGAACCGTCGCGGAACGCCTGCATAGCCCGGTAGCCTTGGTCAACCAGGTCGCCGCCTACATCATTCATTCGGGCGGCAAGCGCCTGCGTCCACTGCTCGTGCTGCTCGCGGCGCGCGCGTGCGGACACGACCGCGGTCGGCACGTCGAGGCAGCCGCGATCATCGAATTCATCCACACCGCGACACTCCTGCACGACGACGTCGTCGACGGCTCCTCGATGCGCCGCGGACGCGAGACCGCGAACGAGGTGTTCGGGAACTCGACCAGCGTCCTGGTCGGCGATTTCCTGTACTCGCGCGCGTTCCAGATGATGGTGAAGCTCGACCGCATGACGATCATGAACATCCTCGCGGACGCGACCAACGCGATCGCCGAAGGCGAGGTGCTGCAGTTGATGACCGCCCACGATCCGACGACGACCGAGAACCGGTATTTCGACGTCATTTACCGCAAGACCGCCCGGCTGTTCGAGGCCGGCGCCCGTATCGGTGCGGTGCTGAGCGACGCCCCGGCCGCGATCGAGCAAGCGCTCGCGAACTACGGGAAGCACATCGGCACCGCGTTCCAGCTGGTCGACGACACCCTGGACTACGAAGCCGACGAGGAGCGGCTCGGCAAGCACCTCGGCGACGACCTCGCCGAGGGCAAGCCGACGCTGCCGCTGATTCACGCGCTGCAGCACGGCGACGACGCGCAGCGAGGCATGATCCGAGACGCGATCGAGCACGGCGGACTCGACCGGCTCGACGAGATCACACGCACCGTTGCAAGCCTGGGAGGCCTTGCGTACACTGCGCGCCGAGCCCAAAGCGAGGTGGATCAGGCGCTTGCCGCGCTGTCCCCCGTACCCGAGAGCCCGTTCAAACACGGTTTGAGCGAACTCGCCCGGTTTGCGGTCGCACGCAAGAGTTGAGGGTTCGCACCGAGTTCGGGGTGTAGCTCAGCCTGGTAGAGCACTACGTTCGGGACGTAGGAGTCGCAGGTTCAAATCCTGTCACCCCGACCAAAATCAAGAACTTAGGCCCGTGAAGCCTCGGCCCACTTTCCTGGGGGCCCGAATCGATTCCAAATGCAGCGTACATGGACAGGTGCTGAGCAAACGCCCGCTTCGGTGCCCGAAGCTGCCCGATGTGATGTCCGCTTCGGAGAAGCGTGATTCGGATCCGCTGAGGAGTGAGTTCCGGCCTCGAGAACCCGAAGCGCGGCCGCAATCGCAAGACCCCATCGGCTTCGTTCGAGGGAAATCAGGGAGACATTCTTCCGAGTGCCTCCTTGTCGCCACGGCACGGCTCAAATACCCATGGAGAAGGTTCAACGTGCGCTCCCACCCGGCGGCGTGCTCGCATGCCGCTTCGCGTGAACCGAAGTCGTCCTGGCGCACGGCGACGCGTGTCCCGCATTCGATCGGATCGAACCGGTAGGTTACCCGCGTTACGTGTCGCCCCAGGGTCGGATGATCCCACTCGTAGCGCCGAGTGAGCGTCACGCGGTGGGGCGCATCCAGGACCAGATACTCGCCAGAGGCTGGCAGAACAGCTCCGTCTGGAAGACACACATTCACCTGCCAGCGGCCTCCCACGCGCAGCTCCGATTGCCAATCAGAGAAGCGGTAGAGCCCAGGAGCGCCCCACCAGTGTTCGACCTCGGCCGAATTGAGGGCTTCGAATGCCCTCTCCGGCGGCACAGCGATGTCGATCGTGGCAAGAGCCGTCTCGCCGTCCGTGATTGCCTTTGCGTTCTTCATGATCGAGTCTCCTTCGCTGGCAGGACAACGGAACCAGTCTCGAGCAGCGATTTGAGATTGGACAGGATTTGCGGCCACCCGCCGGACACTGCGACGATGAACTTCGAGGGTTCGCGCTCGATGGTGTGGGTGATGGAGAGCTTGACCGCCGTTCCACTGGGTTCCAGCTCCATCGTGCAAAGCGAGTCCCCTTCGGCCTTGAGTTCGGGCTTGAACTGGTTCTGCCAGCGGATCACCAAGCGCCGTGGCGGGTCGGCCTCGACGATCTGGCCGGCGTCGAGGATCTGACCGTCGCCGGACACCATCTTCCACGAGGATCCTGCCGTCCACTGGCTCTCGCAGTGTATGCCGAACCAGTACTGCTTCATGAACTCCACGTCGTTGGTCAGTGCTGACCACAGCTTCTGCGGCGTGGTACGAATGTAGGTCACGTAGACAAACGTCGATCTAGCCATTGGTTTTCTCCAGGCGTTGTTTCAGATCCGAGAGCGCCTTGAGGCGCGGCTTCTCGAACTTGGCAATCCAGCGCTCATAGATCTCCTGCAGCGGTACCGGATTGAGGAAGTGCAGCTTTTCTCGACCACGCCGCACGGTGGTGACAAGGTTCGCCGCCTCCAGAAGGTCCAGGTGCTGCGTCACGCCTTGCCGCGTCATGTCCAGGTGTTCGCTCAGCTCGTTGAGTGTGCGGCCGTCGTGTGCGTGCAAGAGATCGAGGAGCTTTCGCCGGCTGGGATCGGCCAGGGCCTTGAACAGCACATCGGTGTCGTAGCGTTCTGCCATGTTCTACACGCAAGTGAATACTTGCCTAAAGTATAGGCAAGTCGCCACTTGCATGTCAAGCATTGGTCGGCGATCGCCAACGCGCGCGCTAATCGAGGCCATTTTATTTGCTCGCTGTCCTTGAATGGCAGCTTTCTTGCGACGAATCTCCCTGCTACCCGTTCCGCTTTGGCCGAACACAGCCGCTCACGTACCGATAGCAAGCCCAGCGAGAGCAGGAGGAGAAGCACAAAGCGACCTGACGATGTATTCCAAGTCGTACGCAGGGTCTGAGGACGGTCTGATTGAGAACCCGCTCACTGCGGGTCCGGCCTTACCAAAGTGGTGCACTCCTCACTTCCCAGACCGCCCGTCACGCGTCAACATTGCCGCCATTGGAATCCCGTTTATCGGTGGGACGTTCGGTTTCGCATTTGCATTTGGACCGTTCGATTTGCGCACCTGGCTCGCCGAAGATCCATCCGTAACCAATTAGGTTGCGAGGCTGTCACCGATTCGGTTACACTACGCATCGTGATCAAGACGTTCGGGCATAAGGGACTCGCGGCGCTCTTCGAAAGCGGGAATGCGCGCAAGGTGCAACCCAAGCACGCAAAACGCCTGAATCTGATCCTTACCGCCCTCAATGCCGCGACCCAGGCGGCGCAGATGGCGATGCCCGGAATGCGGTTCCATCCGTTGCATGGCAACCGCTATTCCGTTTGGGTGGACGAGAATTACCGCGTGACGTTCCGTTTCGACGGCGGGCACGCGTACGAGGTGGATTATGAAGACTACCATTGAGAGCTCGGGCCGGATGCACAACCCGGCCCACCCCGGGGAGATCCTCAAGGAGATGTACATGGAGTCGCTCGGGGTGACGATCACGCAGACGGCGGACGCCCTTGGAGTGAGTCGCAAGCACGTATCGGCGATCGTGAACGGTCGTGTACCCGTGTCGCCGGATATGGCGGCGCGTCTGGCTGGCGTCTTCGGCACTGAGCCGGACATCTGGATCAACCTTCAGGCGCAGTACGATCTGTGGCAGGTGCGGCAGCATCGGCGCCCAAAGGTCAAGCGATTGGCAGCCTGAGGGCTGATCGAGCTGAGATTCACGTCACGCAGCAGGAGCGGCTGCTACCTGCGAGGATGTAGCGCGCCGTCGCCCGCCAGCATTGCCCACCGTCCGCGAACTGGTGGATCCAGTGCGGCGCGAGACGGGCTCGGTGAAGCTGATAGTGGCCAAACGTGATAGTGGCCGGACGGAGTTGGCCGAATTCGGCCCACACACGAGTGAACAACCATGCGGGCGGGCACGGCGACGGCGCACGCTCTCCGCCATGGTTGACCCGGACGAGAGGATATCGATACCGCGGAACGGATGCAGCGCAAGCAGGTCACGATCCCCGGTGAGGATCACCCTCGCCTGCCCGTGCAGCGCCGCCTCGAGAAATTTGTCGTCTTTCGGGTCGCGGCAGGCCTGGATGGGGGCGGTGACGATGACCCGCTCGGCGATGCGGTTCAGGACCCGGATGAATTCCTGCCGGTCTGCCAGGCTGATATAGGGATCGAACTTCGGCCGAGACAGGACGTCGGCGAGCTCCGCAAGGATGGCATCCGACACCAGCAGCTGGCCCGCATCCACCGCCTTGCGCACCGCCTGGGCGGGTACGGACTGCGGCAGCAGTAGGCGGCTGACGAGGGGATTGGTGTCAGCGACGATGCGCTCGGACTCGGGTGGCATCGTCGTCGGCGAGCAGCTGCGCGAGTTTCTTCTCGGTCAGACCGTGTTCCACCGCCTTGCGGCCCACCCGGTCGCAGAACTGCTGGAACTCCGCGACATTGAGCCCGCGCATCCGCTCGTATTCCGCGGGCGAGAGCACCACGGCGATGTCCCGGTTCTGCCGGCGAATGACGATGGGCTCGCGCTGCGCGGCATCGAGCAGCGCGGCCAGCCGCTGCTTTGCATCGGTCGCGGAGACGTGACGCATGCTGACCTCCTGGCGAGCAGTATGATTTAAATAGATAAATTAGAGAATTTTACCACCGGCAGCCATGCTTCATCCGGATCCGAGCTGGACCAATCGTTCATCCGGCTTCATCGAGTCCTCCCGGATGGATTGCGCCCGGCGCGGGCGCGCTGGCCGGTCGCTGTCGTGCCCTTTCGAGGGGACGTCGACAATTTCGTCCTTTTCGACGCCTTGACGCGACGCTTTGAGGGAGGCTTGGTATCAGAGCCCAGGTCGACTGGCGGCAAGTCGATGCCAAAGACGTCTGCCAGCTTCGACGAATCCAGGATTCGCGCTGCGCGTGGCGCCTTCTGTGGCAGCGTTTCGCCCTCGCCCGCCTGCGCGATGAGTTCCTTGGCGTCCACCTTGCGCAATCCGAACAGCAGATGCGGCTCTGCATCGAGTCGCGCGCCGATGCCATAAAGCGTCGCGGCGATGTGCTTGCACATCGCGGCGGAATCCGGGCAACTGCAGCTGAAGCGGATTTCCTTCGGCGAAGGGAAAAGGCCGCTGCCCGGCCGGGTGATGCGCTCCATCACGGACGCCGACAATTGACCTTGGAGAAGTTCGACCAGCGTATCGATGGACCGGGCGCAGTCGCGGGCAATACCTTGCCAATGGGCGCTCGCCACGGCCGAGATCTCGACCTTGATCCGGTAAAGGCTCGAGCCCATGACCTGAGCGGTCGCCTCGCCTGCCCCGACCTTGAGGTCAATCACCGAGCCATTGCGCAGATACGTCCTTCCGCGCGGCAGGCGATTGGCATAGTCGCTGTAGCGCTCGAGATTCTCGCACCAGGCCTTGCCCCAGAAAGATTTCGCGATTGCACCGCGGCTCGCGGTGACTGGTGACAGCGCATGCCCCTTCTTGGCGAGCCTCGCCGCGGTCTTCGCGGCTTTCTCCCGACGCGCCGCGACGGGTACATACGGTTTCCATCGAAAGTACATCAGCATCGCCCCGACGATTTGGCCACGTCAAACCTCCGCGCGAGCCGAGTGGATATCGAGCGCCACCAGCTTCAATAATTCGCGGTCCCCGAGCTCCGTCAACTGGAGTTCCGCACCGCCCTCCAGCACGTCCTTGACGAGCGCTTGCTTCGACTCGATCAGACGGTCGATCTTGTCCTCGACCGTGCCGCGGCATACGAACTTGTGTACCAGCACATTGCGTGATTGACCAATGCGAAACGCCCGGTCGGTTGCCTGATTCTCCACCGCCGGATTCCACCACCGATCGAAGTGGATCACGTGCGAGGCCGACGTCAGATTGAGCCCGGCACCTCCCGCCTTGAGCGAGAGTACGAAGAAGGGCGTCAACTCATCGTCCTGAAACCGGCGCACCAGTTCCTTTCGCTTGCCAACCGGGGTTCCGCCGTGCAGCACGAGCCCTTCGCGACCAAAGACACCGCCGAGGAATGCCGCGATCGGCTGGGTCGCTTCGCGGAACTGCGTAAATACCAGCACCTTCTCCTGTTTCGCAGCGATGACCTCGGCGAGTTCCCGCAACCGCCCAAACTTGCCACTGTCCGATTCCGCCCATGATCCGTTGCCCAGCCACTGCGATGGATGATTACAGATCTGTTTGAAGCGCATGAGAAATGCCAGCACGACGCCCTTGCGCTTGATGCCGTCCGCCGTGTCGAGCGCCTCGGCGAGTTCCTCGACCGCTTGGCTGTACAGCGCCGCCTGAGTCGGACTCAGATGGCAGAATGCCTTCAGCTCCGTCTTGTCCGGCAAATCGGCAATCACCGACTTATCGGTTTTCAGACGACGCAGGATGTAGGGACGGACGAGTTCACGCAGCGGCCCGAAGTTCCCGGCCTCGGCGAGGCGCCGCGCGTACTTCGCAAATGCCTGACCCGAACCCAGCAACCCCGGGTGCGTGAAATCGAAGATCGACCAGAGGTCCGAGAGACGGTTCTCGACCGGCGTTCCGGTAAGTGCCACGCGGGTCTGGGCGATAAGCTTCTTGACCGCACGGGTTTGCTTGGCGCCCGGATTCTTGATGGCCTGTGCCTCATCGATGACCGCCACTTGCCAGCGCGTACTCGTCAGCCAGTCATAGCGCAGTAGCGCACCGTAACTCGTGATCACGAGGTCCACGTTCGCCAGGCCCTCGGGCGCCATCGACTTGAGACCGGCCGCGGACATGGACGAGGGATGCGCGATGAGCACTTTGAGCGTGGGAGCAAAACGCTCGACTTCCGCAGCCCAATTCGCGAGCAGCGACGCGGGTGCGACCAGAATGCTGCTCGATGCGGTCCCTGGCGGGCGTCGCTCGCGGGTGAATTCCTGCTGCAATACAAGAAGTAATGACAGGACCTGGATCGTCTTACCCATTCCCATGTCATCGGCGAGGCAAGCGCCAAGCCCCAGCCGGTGCAGCAGATACAACCAGCGCACACCAGCCTGTTGGTAGGGCCGCAAGGTCGCGCATAGCGCGGATCCGGGATCGACACGGGCCAGACCCCCGGGACTGCGCAGGCCTCGCAGCGTCTCTGCTAGCCACGGGCCTGCCGCAATCTCCGACCAGTCGGGATCCGGCGCCGCGCCAACCCCCGCCTCGTCATCCACCGAGAAACCGGCGACCAGCCGCATCGCCGCTGCGAAGGGAAGACCGCCGGCCGAAGCGGCCGCCTCGACGGCGCGGAATCGATCGAGCAATTGCGAAAGTTTCGTGCGGTCCACTTCGACCCATCGGCCCCGCAGGAACTGCAAGCCATCTGAACCTTTGAGTAACGCCCGAATCTCCGCGGCCGTGAGTCGCTCCTCGCCGAGCGTCAATTCCACGTGAAAGTCGAGCAGCGCATCCTTGCCGAGGACCGAGGGCACCCGGCCGCCGACGCTCGCGCTGATCTTAGGTCGCGCGGGCCGGCCCGTTTTCCACGCACTCGGGGCACGCACAACAATGCCCGCCGCCTCGAGCTTCGGCGTGTCCGTCAGGAACTGAAATGCCTCCGCGGGCGTCCAGCGTAGAGGATGATAGATTTCCCCGGACTCGACCATCTCACGCAGCCACGGACACTGCGCCGAGCCCTCCTGCACGGGCTTCAGGAGCGCGAGGAGCCGCGACTTGTTGCGCGCCCCCGCATACTCCCGCAGCGCCTCACCGAGCGGCAGATGCTGCGCGCGACCCAGTGCCGACAATTGCGTCGTGTAGGTCGCGATGAACGCGAATGGCGCCTCTTCGTCGGAACGGTTCTCGGCAAGGTTGAAGTGTACGCGGCCGACGAGGTGCCAGGCGGGATTGCCGGTTCGCAGAAATTCCTGCAGCGTCGCTTTCGCGTGCGCGCGTTCCTGATGGAATGCCACATCGATCTTGCACCAAAGATCGGCGAGCACCTCGGCGGTCAGGTACTCGCCACCTGGCATCGGCGGTGCCGAATTGACGAGCGGCGCCAGCGCATCTGCCGGCGGCGGCGGCACCTCGCCCACGTCCGCATCGCCATCCGCGGGCAGTCCGTGCACCGACGTGCATAGCACCGTGACGTACCGCGCAGCGAAATCGCGCCAGTAGGCAAATTCACAAGGCAGAGCGGTGCCGACCTCGCGCAGCCCAAGTTCGAGCAGCCCGTGTCCAACGCCGCGTGCAAACGCAGGCTCGAGGCGAGCTAGAAACCCGGGCGGCAACGTCACCGCGTCCGCCGTCGGCGCGAGAAAGAGGTGCCCGCTGGGCGTCAGTGCCAGCGTTCGGGCAAGGGTCATCGCATCTGCGCTAGGCCGCCCAGTTTTCAATCTTTAGATCCGGTACTCGACCAAACTCTCCGGTGTTGTTGGTCACGAGAGTCAGTCGGAGCGAACGGGCGTGAGCCGCGATGAACAGATCATTCGCGCCGATCATCGTGCCACTCGCTTTGAGGGCAGCGCGAATGTGCGCGTAGTGCGAGGCAGCTTCGTCCGGAAAATCCAGGACCTCAACGTGGCGCAGATATTCGTTGAGCGCCACCGAGTCCTGTTGCCGCCGCGGGGAGACCTCTACTCCGTAAAGGAGTTCTGACTTGGTGATGACGGAAATGGCGATGACACCGATCGGGACCGTCTGCAGCCGTCTTAGAACGGCCTCATGGGAACGCTTCATGATGTAGGACGATATATCGGTGTCCAGCAGGTACTCCGCCATTAGAGTTCGCGCTCTTGGACCCGAAGATCGTCAACCGCTTCCATGAATTCCTTGGAGGCAACCGGTCCCGAGGTCAGATAAGCGGTCCAGTCTTCGGGGCGGGGAGACAGAATCACCTCATCCCCATGCCGACGGATAAAAACTTCAGTGGCGTTGAACTGAAACTCTTTTGGCAAACGGACCGCCTGACTCCGGTTGTTCATGAAAAGCTTCGCTTTGCGCTGCATGGTTGCTCTCCATTACGATGGCATATACAAAAGTATATGCCATCGAAGGCGCTCCTGCCAAGTCATGAGCATAGAAGCCAGAATCACCCCGTCGATCATGGGGGCGTGGACGAGGCGCCGTCCGCCCCGGACCCCGGCGGCTGGGGCCTCGGCGGGTTCGGCGCCGGTTCCGCGGCACGTGCCACCCGCACGACCGCCATGGCCAGGCGATCCGGTGACATGTGGGCGTAGCGCAGAACCATCGTGATGTCCGCGTGACCCAGCAGCTCACGCACGGTGTTGAGATCGATACCCGACTGAACCAGCCGGCTCGCAAAATGATGCCGCAGATCGTGGAATCGGAAATTTTCGATGCCCGCGATCTCGATCAATGATCTCCACGCCTTGTCGATCCGCTGCAGCCCTTCACCGTCGGAACCAGGGAACACCCGTGCTGCCGACGCTCGACGGCTGCGAAACTGGCGCCATACCTGCAGGATGGCGACCGCATCCTTCCATTCGCGCTGCAGGATCTCACCGCGACGTAATCCGGTGTTGAGCGCGACCAGGACGACCGGCCTCAGATAGTCGACGAATTCCTCCGCGCGCCGTGGCAGGGCATGGCGACCACGCGCGGTCCGCCATGCATTGAATCGGTCGCAAGCTTCCCGCAGTTTGGCCTCTCGGCCGAGCAAGGCTTCTCGCAGCAGCGTTTCCTCATCGGCGCTCAGATACCGGACGCGGCCACTCTTGTCGTGCCGCAGCGGCTTCAGACCGGAGAACGGGTGCCTTTCCAGCACCTTCCATTCGACCGCACGTGCCAGTAGGGCGTGCAGCCGTTGCACGGCGCGGTTGATGGTCACAGTCACAGGCTGGTTGCCGGCCTCCTTCTGCCGCTGACGCCATCCCTCGAGCAGCCACGCGTTCAGATCGGTCATCGGCTTATCGAGCCAGGCCCTGAAGTCCGCTTCGATGCGCTCGAGCTGATATTTTCCTGACTTCAGCTGATCTAGCGCCCAGGCGCGATAACGTGCCTCGATAAAATTTCGCAGCGTACCCTCGCGCTTGCGAATTCCTTCCGCGCGCGCCGCCATTTTCTTTTCCTGCACGTCGCAGCCGTTGGCCACCTCGACGGCGAGCGTCAGCGCCAGCCGCCGCGCGGGGCGGTTGCGCTCACGCCCGGAAAGCGACCCATGATGTATCGTCGTTGACGCCCCTCTGGATTCCGATACCTATACGTCCAGATCTTGGCGCCCGACCGGCGCACGCGAAATTCAAATCCGGGTATCTGCGTGTCGACGATGACGATGTCGCGGGCGTCGGTAACTGTGCTCCGCGCGACCGCCTGTGAGAGTTTCTTGCCATGCTGTCCGCCGATAACTTTTCCAATTGTGACCCAGTGTGCGTGGGTCACACCGGGGCCTCAATCGCTCGGAAACAGGGGAGAATTCGAGCGCAGTGAATCGTACCCGGACGCAGGTGAATTCACACGCGGATCAGTGAGTTAGCGCAGCTTTTCCCGATGGATCTGAATCTTAGTTCGTTATCCATTTTCGTTTTCGGGACGTAGGAGTCGCAGGTTCAAATCCTGTCACCCCGACCATTGATTTTTAGAGGGTTTTCCCCACCTATCGATCACGGCTTAGAGCCGCTGATCGCTGATCAAGTCCATACCAAGCCAATAGAATCAGCTGAAGAGCCGCGGTCGATGATCCGGCTCTAGTGCGGATGGAAGCGCGTGTGCAGCCATCCACAGAAGACAAATAGCAGCATCGGTCCGTACACAAACGCAAGGACGGACTCAAACCATGTCCATCGCGGTTTCACGTCAGGCTCGATCCGGTGAGGCCGACCGTCAGGGCCGTAGTCCACCAGTTCCCAGTCGGGGCCGAAGGTCTCGTACCAGGACTTGGGATGGTACTGGCCCCAGATCGCGATCGGCAGCCAAAGACCGGAAGCGTAGAAGATAAAGAATAATCGGGTAGTAGCACACTGCGCAGAGCGCGATGAGGATCCCGCGGATCGGCCGCGGCAAAGCTCTCACCAACTCGTTCGCGATGAGGCTCTGGTACCACCCTGACGATCGTACGCCACATATCACCTGGATGGGACCGATGTGGTGAATATCAAGGTTGCGTGCTCAGGAAGCCCCCGCCCAGGGGCCGTGCTCGCTTGCCGTGGGGCGCCGCCCTCCCCTCGCGTGCCACTGAGCTTGCGAGCGCCTTAGGCAGGTCTTACGAGCGGATTAGTCTCAGAATCACATCATCATCATCGAATTCAAAAAGCGTGCTCGATGAGCAATTCGAGGTGATGCACGTGACACCAGTTTCCGACATCTTCCTCGAGCCGTAGCCACAGTTCGTCTGGACAGGCGACGTGTGGTCGCAGTATCTCCTCGCAGGCATTGACCACCCGCTCGTCATACAGAACCCCTTTCCATCGATGCAACTCGCTCAACACACTATCGAGGCCGCGGGAGGAGCGATGCGGTCGGTGTCCTGACATAGCCTCCGCGACATCGGCGACGGCCACGATCCTGGCCTCCAAGGCGATTGCATCGCCTTTGAGGCCAGCGGGATAACCGGAGCCGTCAAGTCGCTCATGATGCTGGGCGACGATCTCCGTGACGGCCCAGGGAAGTTGGATGCCCGCGACAACATCGAGCCCGCATGGAA
>JAKAFQ010000062.1 GCA_021817875.1 Pseudomonadota bacterium | reverse complement strand
CCGTTTTCTGGATTTAAACCGTTAAACGGACTTGCCTGGATCCGCCGGCAAACCCTGCCGGGTGAGGTACCCGCGGCGACTATCTTGTCTGGCGCGATGCCCGTCCAGGACCGGAGATCGGGTTCTCGGAAAGCGTGCCCCTTACCTCAGCCGGGGGCCGGTCCAACTGGCCAGAGCACTCCCTGCCGCGCTTACACTTCGGTATCCGGTGCGACGTGGGCGGCTCACGCCCAGCCGACCGCGCGCAAAAAAACTTTGTGTAATCATTGTATTGCCCCAGATAACCGTATAGCATACAAAAAAGTCTCTTAATTAGAAGTAATGCCAACTTGGCACTTTTACGGCCGCACCGAGGCTCTGGCGGAGCTGCGCGATATCGTCGGTGCGGGTCGCTGGTTCTTCTGCCGTATCGAAGGGAGGCGGCGAATTGGCAAGACGACGCTACTCAGCCAGCTTGCGATTCAGAACCCCGACTTCGGCTCACGGATCGTCTACATGCAGACGCCCGACTCGGATGAACGAGACGTCGCCGCAACGTTCCGACGCAGTCTCGCCGAATCCGACAGGGACGAAATCAAAGCGCTCGCGGCCTCCGTCATCGACTTCCCATCAATGGCGGCGGCGATAGGCCAGCTCTGCCGCACTGGTATGGTCGTTGTTCTCGATGAGTTTCAATACTTCACGCGGTCGGCCTTGAAACACTTCAACTCCTTTCTCCAAGCCGAGGTGGACAAGCTGCGCAACGCCGCTCTCTCTGCCGGGGGGCTCTTCGTCCTCGGTTCACTGCACTCCGACATGACCGCGCTGCTCGAGGACAAGGCAGCCCCGCTTTATGGGCGGGTGACGAGACAATTGAAGCTCGATCATTGGGATTTCGAGGACCTGATGACGGTCTTTCGCCACCAGGGAATCTCCACGCCCGGACAGTGGCTCACCCTTTGGACATTCTTCGAGGGAGTCCCAAAGTTCTATGCAGACGCCTACGAGCAGAGGCTATTTGAGTTACCTCCACAAGAGCTTGCGCGGGAGCTGCTCACCAGAATGTTCCTCCGCGGCTCGAGCCCACTCTCCGAGGAGGCCGACAACTGGTTCCTGCGCGAATTGCGAGGACGCGCTGTATCGATTCTCCATTACCTTGCAGATCATCCCGGCTGCAATCATGCCGAACTCGTCGGCGCCCTCAATGACCCGCACGATAGCACGCCTCTCGGCACGCATATCACGCGATTGGTCACCAAGTACGGCATGGTCGACAAAATGCATCCCGTGTTCTCCGATAGCAAGAATCGCAATGCACGCTATTACATCGCCGACAACTTCCTGAAGGCGTGGCTCGCAATTGCTGAACCCGCACGCGAGGCAGCCCGATTGAAGCCTATCGACAAAGCTCTGGCTCCGGCGCTGAAGAGACTCGAGACCCTGGAGGGCTCCGCGTTCGAGAAGCTCATCCGCAAACTGCACATCGAGATGTCCAGAAAGGGAAAAGGCGATTTCGAGCTTTCTTCGATTCAGCTCGGCTACTGGAACAGGCCGCGAGAGGCCGCGAGGAGCATCGAGATCGATGTCGTTGCACTCGACGAGGGCCGCAATCGGGTCAGGTTCGGTGCTTGCAAGCACAGTGCCTCCGCGCATGATCCGGCCGAGCTCGCGAGGTTCGAACAGCACATTGCTGCATTCTTGAAAGCTCCTCAACATCGAAGGCTTCAGGCGTGGCAACAGGAGAAGGTCCTGTTTGCACCGGAGTTTGATGCGAGCATACGCGCAGAGCTCTCGGCTCACGGCTATCTGTGCAGGGACTTGCGCGACTACAGCAATTTGGTCTGACGAGGAGTTTCTTTTGGAATACCGCCGGGGTCGAATCGGCTCGACCCTTCTGCTGATCGAGTCGCCTCTCAGACCAGCGAATCAGGAAGTCACACACGGCATTTAGAACATCCAGGCGATCACGCTAGCCGATGATTGTAGATTCGAGTCCTCGATTCGCGTCCGTCGATATTCGAGTCCCTGTGCCGGGATTCCAAGGCGACGGGAAACATGGCGCAAGACGCCTGGTTTGCGGCTCTGGCCATCGAGTCCGGTTGCGAATGGATCACCACGGATCGCGACTACGCGAGATTCAACTGACTGACGCGGCGAACCCCATTCTGATTCGGCACGGTCGATCGCGACAGCGAGCGGCTGCGAACACGGAGCCCGAATGCGATTGCACGCGGCGCGGACCAACCGCCAGACACGGGGAATGCATGAGCGCTGGGCAGCTGACCGGCCAGTGCCGTCCAGAACCGCAGGTCCACGCCGGACTCGGAATTCGCACCCCGTGAAGCGACCAAATGGGGCCGGCGTACGGCACGCGCCCGCCACGGGTCAAGCTCCTGCCGGGGACCGGATGGCCACATGGCGCTGCACGCCCGGTCCGGCGCATGAGACACGCTTGGCGCAATGATGAACAGTCAGCCTCCGGGTCGTGCGCGGGGTTGTCTCACCCAAAACGGCCACACGGATCAGCTTCCGAATCGCAGCCACACTGATCGGACCTTGGGGATCCTTCGCCCCGATATCTCGTGCCGCGACCTGCAGGATCGCAGCCGCCCGTTTCGCATCTCCGGTGTACAGCGCGAGCCGGCCCCGTTGGTACATCAGACGCCCGGCCCAATCCGATTCGATTTCCCCTGCATTCAACGCACGTACGGACAGGCCGGCCAACAGTCTGCCAACACCCGGCGTGCGCCCAAGATCGAGACGGCAGTCGGCGAGGTGATAGCGCAGTCCCTCGGTCGTGGGGTGGGTCCAACCAAGCACCGTGTGTGCGAGAGTCAACGTTTTCGCGAGCGAAGCTTCCGCCCTGCCGAGCTCCCCGGCGTATTGTCGCGCGACTGCGGCATTCTCCCGGGCTGAAATGCTCCTTAGCGCTTTCGGCCCCACCACCCGAGTGAACATCTGCGCCACTTTGGCGTAGGTCACGGCCGCATCAGCGTAAAGACCACTCTGGAACTGCAGACCAGCCACGACCTGGTAGGCCGCAATCGTTCGAATGTTTGTCGACCCGAGCGACTTCGAAAGGCACGCTGCAGCAGGCGTCGCCATGGAAAGTCCCTGCCTCGCATGGCCACGAAAGCCGAGTATGCTCGCAAGCAAGGCGGCCGTATAACAGGTTTGCGGCGAGTCCGCGCCCAATTGCAGCCGCTCGTTCTCAAGGAGCGCGTCAGCCTGCCGCTGCGCGGCGGCGAAATTCCCCGACAGCCGCAGCGTGTCGGCATAGGAGAACTGTATGCGGTTGCGCACAGGGCGGGGCAGGTGAGAGGCGTGGCGCGCCAAGGCCCAGGCGCGCTTGTAGTCCTCGAGCGCCTGTGGCAGCGCGAGCCGATAGGACGCCACCGACGCTCTCGCCCACCAGTACTGTGCCTGCACGGCCGGGCTCTCGAGATGTGCCGCCCTCATGTCCGTCTCGGCGGCTGCGAGTTGGGCAGAGGCATCTTTGAGTTTCGAGAGCTTCGCGAGCGTCAACGCCAGTCTGATGCGCACCTCGACGATATGCTTCCTGTCCGGGTCGTGCGCCTGCAGATATGCGCTCAATGCTTCGTGGCCCTGAGTGATTGACGCGGGAAAGTCGCTCAGACCTGAAAGCGATTTCTGCATGGCAGCATGCAGGCCGCCGCGAACACCAGGTCCGACGTGCCTGAACACATCATCGATCTTCGACGCGGCTTCGCGTATCGCCTGCATCACGGTGACGCCAGTGCGGCCAGCAAGGTCCGGATTGGCGACAGCGATGAAGTCATCCGTCAGGAAGGTGTTGAACGCTCGGGCGGTGGCGTACTGTCGTGCCAGCGAGCGACGCGCATCCGTCACCGTTCCATAGAGTACGAGTACGCCGATCAGTCCAAGGCAGAGCGCGGCGATGGTTGCGATCACCCACGGGCGGCGTGCGCGGGCTTGGCGCAGCGCTTCCTGGTCCGCGGTCAGCCGCCGTCGCATGGCCTGTTGGCGCCAGAATTCGTAACGTCTTTCATCGAGGCGGCGCAACCGGTCCGCAAGTTCTGCGGCGCTTCCCAAGCGCGCGGTCGGGTCACCGTCGATCGCCCCGGCAATATCCCCGCGCAGGATCTCGTCCGGCACATCGCGCTCCCATCCGGGCGCCAGGGGCTTGTGCAGATCCCCGACCACCAGCTGGTACAGCACGATCCCCAGGGCGAATACGTCACTCTTCATGGTGGCCGTCTCGCCCTTGTACCGCTCTGGCGCGACATACAGCGGGGTCGCCGTATCCGAATCGGTCATCACGCCCTGCGTCAGGGTCGCCCCGAGCTGCGTGATGCCGAGCGCCGCCAGACGATCCGGCTCGAGAAGCCGCCCACTGCCAAAGTCCGTCACCCGGACCGTGACCCCGTCCGCTCGGCCTGAGATGAGGAGGTTCGCCGGTTTCAGGTCCTTGTGAAGCACCCCGACGCTGTGCGCCGCCGCCACGATGTCCGCCGCTTGAGCGAGTAGTGCCAGACGCTCGCTGAGCGAGGAGCCCTCGAGGTGATCGGCGGCCCATTCAGCGAGATTCTCGCCTCCGTACTCGCACTCGAGGAAGAACGGCGGGTCCTCGAAGTGCCAGTCCAGAATGCGCACCAGATCTGCCCGGTCCCCGAGACTTTCGCGCAGGACGCGACTCAACGTGGCCTCCCGCTTCAAGGCCGCGAGTCCGTCGCCGCCGGCGCTGAACTTGTACACGCGCCGCTCCTGCGTCTTGGCGTGCTGCGCAAGCCAAACCTGGTGGTGCGGTGAGCATCCCAGGCGGCGGAGCAATACGAAATTCTCTCGATGCGGAATGGGCTGCCCCGCGGCGAGCCCGAGCTCACCGGAGAAGTGGCGCCCGACTGCCACTTTTTCCACGCGGCCGATCAGGCGAAAGCCCACCCTGGGCTGCGTGATGATCAGGGCCGCATTGCGCTCCCCGAGGACGTGGCGGAGCTTGGTGAGCGCCGTATCGAGCACATTGTCCACGGTGATTCGGTTGTCCCAAACCGCCTCGCGCAGCTCTTCCCGCGTGACCACTTCGCCAGCGTGCCGCAGCAGAACCGCGAGCACCTCGAGGGGTCGGCGCTGAACCTGCACGGTCCTGCCGTCGACGCAAAGCTCGACGCGCACCTCATCGAATTCGGCGGTGCCGAACCGATAGCGGTACTGCACGGGACGCGCTGACTGGGACTCGGTTCCCACGTAGATCGCCCCCTCGCGTTCTTAACTATTTGTTCTTGCGCCGATTTCGGCGGATTAGAGATTGGTGAATGTCCGGTAAAGACATCCCCCGCCCCACGCTGCTACACCCCCCTCTATATTCGGTCTCGCACGTCCACGAGGACCGCCCAGTCCGCGGAAGACCATGGAATTCTCACTCTACAGCGCGAGCCGCACAAGGCGAACCGCCGTTCGCGATACCTGTGGCCTCCCGGGCGCTGCAAATTATCGCCGCCCGGGGTACGCCGGGAATCGGCGCACCGGCGCGCATCCGGCATCTCAGTGCACAGCGGAGTGCACCGCGGCCATGACCTCCCACCCGTTGCCGCAGGCTTTGCAGGTCTTTCCCGCGCGAACGCACTGGCGCCCAGGGAAGAACGACGGCCGATTTCTGGATTCATTCCAAATCTCGTCGCGCCGCCGTTCCGGCCCTGCTCCGAGCGGCGCCGAGGACGGGGATGACGGGGACACCAAACCCCGTGAGCCCCACCGCACTCCCCAGGAGATGCCAAGCGCATGGACCCACCTCCGTTGCACGCATCGGCGCACTCAGCGTCGTGACGCAGCGAGATCAATCTCATGCCGACTCATGCCGCTCCTGACTGCCCCGCTCTACCGGCATGCCATGCATCCTTACCCACCCGGACCATTTTCCACCGGCTGTCGGCGCTGCACCCGCTCACCACTCAGGGTGGCGACGCCGGCGGGACCCATTCGCTGATGGCAAGAGGTTACCGCATCGCGATCGCCGCCCGGCAAGGACGTGGGCTCGAGGCCCGCATCCTGCGCGGCAAGGATCCGTCCTGCAAATGGACTCATCTCGGTCTTGCGTTCGCGCCCTCCTCCACGGAAACGTGGAGTGTCGTGCACGCCGATCCGGGACGAGGCCATGATGGCCACGTGCGCCACGTCCTCTTTGCCGAGTTCGCCGCTCACGGTGTCTGCGCCCGTCTTATTCCGCTGCCAGTCGCGAATGTCGAGACCGCGGCAAGGCTGCGTAATGAAGCGCTCCGACATGTGGGCATGCCGTTCGATGGCAGCTACGACTGGACCCGCACGGACGCGATGTACTGCACTTCACTTCTCTGGAGAATTTTCAACATGGTGGGAATTCCGGCTCCTCAGCCGCCGTTCCCGTCCTTCGCGTTACCGATGTTCGGAGCCCGCGAACTGATCTTACCGAGCCTGTTCACACAACATATAGGTGAGCCATGCATTTGAGTCACAGACAAACCTCGCACAAACTGATCCTCGTCGCGGCCATCACGGCCACCATGACGGCCTGCTCGAGCGGACCGAAGAGCGCAAGCAAGCAGTTCTACAGCGCGATCGGCAATGGAAACACCGACAGGGCGATGAAGATGATCGATATGGCCGACATCTCGCCCGAGGCCCAATCCATGGGCGTCAGCAGCAAGCTGCGAGCGGCGATCGGGGCGCTCCACCAGAAGGCCGAGGCCCACGGAGGAGTCGAGGCCGTGAAGATCCTGTCAATGCAAAAAATCGACGATACCCACGCCAAAGTCACCGCCGAGATGAAGTTCCACGACGGAACCACCCAGCAGTCGACCGACAACTGGGTCAAGCTCAACGGCAAGTGGCTCTTGGACACCGCGCAGAACTGAGGAGACATCGAACCTAGCAGGGCGCACCCATTGACCAGCGAGACCACGATGTCCGAGGCAGGACCACACGGAAATCATCCCGCTTCGCCGTCGCCCACCCGACCATTTGAAATCCTGGAGCAAACATGGTTCTCTCGAAAATAGTCGTCAACGTGTATGCAGTGCTGTTGGAAGCGGCACTTTGGTTATTCCTGATCGCTGGTTTCATCAGCGGCTGGGCGTACAAAGGATTCTTTGGCGCGATAATCGGAGTCATTTTCTTTGGGATATTCGGCGCCGCGGCGTTCGGCGCATTGCTCGTACTGAATGACATCCGGGACCGTCTGAAAAACATCGAGTCCACGAAGTCTGCCCAAAAGGGAATGGCAGCCAATTAACGCACCGCAAAGCCCCTGACCCAAGGCGCACATGCGGTTGAGGGAAAGTCGACATGTGGCATGCGCGCACCAAAATAGCACGTACAACGATGGCGGGACGCCACGCCGCCGACCGGCGCGAGCGCGGCGCGCCGGTCGAACGGCGACGATCGACGCGCGTATCTGTAGTCCATCAAAAAGGTGATCACCGATGAAGATCTGCACTTTTACGCAACGTCCATGGGCCTGGGTCGTGCTGCTCGTCGCGGGAATCCTCGCGGCGTCGACGGCATTCGCCGACTCGGGCACACCCCAGATCCCGACGTGCAGCCGCAAGATCGGCACCCTCGCGGTTCATGACCCGCAAACGACGAATCCGTGGTGGACATCGATGAACCTTGAATCACCGGCCGCACTCATCAAGGTCTACGTTGAGCGATCCGGGTGCTTCACGCTGGTGGACAGAGGCGCCGGATTACAGGCGGCAGAAGCCGAACGCTCCCTCGCCGCGAGCGGTGAAGAGCGGCAAGGGTCCAATGTGGGCCTGGGACAGATGAAGGCGGCGGACTACGTGCTCGTTCCGGATATCGCGAATCGAAATTCGAATGCGGGCGGAACCAGCATCGGTGGATTCCTCGGAGGATTGCTGCCTCACGGCATCGGAGCGCTCATCGGCGGGATCAGCCTGCACAAGAAGACCGCCGATGTCGTGCTGACGCTGACCGACGTGCGCTCGACCGAGCAAGTCGCCGTGGATGAGGGACGCGCCAGCAAGACCGATCTCGGCTGGACAGGCGGCGGCGCAGGCGGCGACTTTTTCGGGGGATTCGCTGCCGGCGGCGCCAGCGGTTACGCCAATACCGAGATCGGCCAAGTGGTCGCCATGGCGTATCTCAAAGCCTACACGAAGATGGTCACGGACCTGCAGAAAAACGCACCCAACCCGCAGACGGACAATGTGCAGCAATCGGTACGCCTCACCGAGCCCGCCAAGCTGTACTCCGCGGCGAACCTGAAGTCAGCCGTCGTTCGCACGCTCAAGCCGGGAATGATGCTCTATCCCACCGGCACCAAGCTCGGCGTCTGGTGGAAGGTGACGGACGAGCTGGGCAACGTCGGCTGGGTCCTCTCGACCAAGCTCGAGCTCGCGCGATAGACCGTGCGCCGGTTGACAATCCGACGCGGCATCATCCGCCGGGGAGACACGGATGAGCGGAAGATCTCGCGCATGAGACCAGGATCGGTCATTCTGGGCGCTCTGGTCCTGGCGTCGGCTGCGGCAAACGCCCACCCCGGGGCGTCGGGCGCCGGCAGGACATGCGACACCTACAATCCGGCCCTGTATAAGACCGGGAACACCTACCAGGTGGTCAGCAGGCTTACCGAGGACCGCGGACACTCCTTCACCGTGAAAATCGCCTCCAAGGTCATGGGGCAGGCCACATTTCATGGCCACGATGCAATCGACATACGCAGGCATATCGTCGACTCCGCAGCCTCATCCGCTGCGATTTCATCGTCAGGCGATTACTTCTATGGGATTGGCGAGACGGTCATCTACATCTATGGCTACCGGACCCATGAGGGCGGAAAGGAATATGAGGAATACGATGATCCGCCGGCCTCCTTTCCGAAGCGTTACGTCATAAATGTCCCGTACACGGCGACAGATACCGAGCACTTCAGCGGTCATGACAACAGCCACACGCTTGTCGTGCAGGTGAAATCCATGTTTCTGGGGAAGCAGTCGATAACGGTGCCCGCCGGAACCTTCGTGGCTTGCAGGATGAGCGTCCAGGCCTCTCACTTATCGAATGGACCCGAACCGGGCATCGTCTATTCATGGACTGTTGCCTCAGGAGCGCTTGCAGGCCTGGACATAAAAATGACCAACGCAAAGCCCGCGACGGATCCATCTGCGTACACCCGCGTCGCACTGTCCGTACGGTGGAATGGCAAATAGCGGCCGACATAACGGCTTCTCGGGAACCGTCTCGCGTACCGTTACCGTCGGAGGCGGCCCCTCATCGCGTCAAGAAGACCACGATGACATCGGGAAGTCCGGGTCGAGCCGGATTTTGTGATCAATCGAGCATGGCGGGCACACAGGCGGTTCGCGCCGGCCGGGCGGCACTGCTGGCCGTGGCGGCGGCAGCTCTCGGGATGATCGCGACACCGGCCCTGGGTGCCGGCTCTGGCCCGATCTCCTTCTACGGGGACATCGGAAACATCATCGACAGCCATAACCCTCTCCTCGTCCGTCCTGCAACGCTCCTGTTGACCGAGGACGGCTCCGTCGCCCTGGTGCATTTGCGCTGGAGCGGATGGGGCACACGCATCGCCCGAGCCACCGGCGCCTGGAGCGCAAGCAACTGCACACCAAGTTGTGCGACCGGCAAACGAACGACGCGCCCGGCTCGACTGACGGTGTCGAGCCCGGGAGTCGTGGACGGGCACCGTGTGTACCGCTGCTTCCGGATCGATCCGCCACACCCTCGGCGGGACATCGAGGATCAGGCGTGCATTCGGCGCCAGGGAGGGTTCTACGCTTATACCGCGGATCCCTCTCCATAAGAACGAGCCGATGACTGTTCCGCCGTTCGCCCAGTCCGGCCGTCGGCACCTCTCTGGCGACCGGACGACCTGGACAAGGCGCCGGGATTCGCCCATGCACCGCACCCCCGGGGCCGTGATTTATCGCGCTCTGATACCAACGCCCGGTGTCGCGGGATGCAGGTGCGCCCCTCCTGAACCCGTACGAAACGCGGCACCCAGCTCCCTTTGCTTTGGCTCGTAAGTATTAGTCGGGGCAGGCAGATTGCGCCCCACCGTCCCTGCCTGCCGGGCGCTCCTGCGGGGCCAGCACGGGCTCGGTCGCCCGAGTAAAGTGGTCGGGGCAGCCGCACTCGAACCGGCGACCTTCTGCTCCCAAAGGACATTCCGGACGGAATCACCTGCATGCGAGGTACTGCAACCAAGTGCAGCACACCTCCTTGTTTGTGTTCATACCCCCCATTCCGAGTCGGCTCCCTTCATTCCATCAGGGCATTTCAGGGCAACCTGTACAAAACCCGTACAAAGGCCCCGACGGGGATGCGACGGCAAAAGCAAAGAAAATACGCCCAGCGTAAAGGACTACTACGCCGCCATCCGCGAGCACGGCGCCCTGCCGCTCACCATCCTCAACAGGATCATCGACCACTGGATCCGCGACCGGCAGGAGGGCACGCCGGAGACCCACTCGGCGATGTGACGGCCGGCGAGGCGGCAACTGCGTCCGCGCATTGCGCGGCGCTCCCTGGACAATGACGTCAGCGGCGGGACTGGCGAAACCGGCGCGCCGCCTGGGCAGCGCCCGCAGTCCGCGCTTCGGTGAGAGCCGCAAGCTCAACCGGGCTCGGACAACTTCCACTCATATGCCGGGAGCACCTCGACTCCCGGAGCCTCAATCTCCCCCGCCGTGTCACGATCGAGAACGAGCAGCCGACGCTGGGCGCGCGGATGCTCTTTGGCAGCGGCGTCGAGCGCCCGCAGTTCACGGGCGACCGTTTCGGGCGATCTGAGGGATGCACAAACCTGTATGAGTTCCTGATCGCCATTCCGATGCCGGACCAGGAAGTCGACCTCCAGACCCTCGGCGGTCTTCACGTAGCCAACCTCGGCTCGCCGCCGCTCGAGCTCGTTGAAGACAGCCGTCTCGAACGAGTGACCCAGGTTCGCGCGGCCGCTGGTATCGAAGGCCGCAATCAACCCCGGGTCTGCAGGATAGATTTTTCGCGGATTGCTGTTGCGCTGGCGTTCTGAATCAGTGGCAATGGGCACGGTACTCAGCAAAAACGAGTCCGTGAGATGGACTAGCATGGCATTGACTGCATCACGCGCGACGCCGTGGCCTTGCGACTTCAGATCCTGTGTCAACCGATGAACACTGAAACTCCCGGCCGGATTCCGCAGACACTGGCGCACCAACCACCTCAAAGCGGTCACTTGCGACACCTTGAATCGCTCGACTACGTCTCGGAACAATACGGTATCCACGTAGCCTTGCAGCAGCTCGATCCGCAGCGGGCTTGTGAGACCCTGAGCCTCCGGAAATCCTCCCTCCACCAGGAATTCGCGATAACGCTTCTCGACGAGCGAGCGTGCGCCCGCGGTCCATTGCCGGACCGGCTTGGTGGGTTCTTCGGCGCGGTGTCGCAGGAATTCCCGGAAACTGAAAGGTCTGATCACGGTCTCCATTCCACGCCCCCGAAGAGACGTGTGCACCTCGCGCGACAGCATCCGCGCGGAGGAACCCGAGAGTACGAACTCCGTCCGCTCGGTATCCATGGCACGTCGGACGAACCGCTCCCAGCTCGGCACGAGTTGAATCTCATCGAGCAGCCAAAGGACGCTTTGTCGGCCACGCAGGTCAGGAAAACGTCGGTAGAACTCTTCCAGCAGAAAGCCGAGTTGCTCAACGCCGATCCCGACCAACCGGTCGTCGTCGAAGCTCAAGTACAGTGCTCTTTCCGGAGGCAGGCTCGCCCGCCGCTCCTCGAGAAGTTGCCTCAGAAAAGTTGTTTTGCCGGCCCGGCGCATGCCGATTACCGCGTGCGCCTTCCCCGGCACCGCCGGCAAGCGGGCATCGCGTCTCGTGAAGCCATTTGAAGAGCTGGGCGCCAGCGCGGCGTTCAGCCGCTCTTCGAGTACGGGATGAAGGGGCATGCCGACGCCTGCAAAATGTGGCCTTGAATTACAGCCAGATTATTATAATAGTGACCTTGTCCTAAGGCCAGGAGTCCGCGATCCAGGACCTTACGGCACGGCTGCCCGGCGCACTTCGCCCCCTGCGCGCGACGTGCGGCGCAATCAGTGGCGACACCTGACCGCCGATGAGGCGGTCCGAGCCGCGCTCGACTGGCTGGAGGGCGAGGGCGGGGTGCGGCCGGAACGGACGCCCGAGAGCACTACAGGCGGCAGGCCGGCGGTGCGTCATCGGATCAACCCGGCGCTACCGCGCACGCAGGGCGGATGAATTGGCTCGAGCGGGCGGCCCGCCGCCCGGCCGCCCCTGCGCCACCTGCGTGCAATTCCGGAAGACCCCCGGCAAGACCCCGGACGGGCAATGCGCCCGGTTCAAGGTAGCAACCTGGGGCGAGTGCGCGCACGGCTGTGCCCATGGCCGGGCGCCACGGGAACCGGCAGACCGCGATCCCTTATCTGACATGATGGGAATTACGCGCTACGCTGTCGGCATCTCGGACATCGGGGTACGGTAGGCGTGGCGTACGTGGGACCCGTCTATCGTAGGGAACGGGCGACA
>JAKAFQ010000061.1 GCA_021817875.1 Pseudomonadota bacterium | reverse complement strand
TGGCGATTCGGGCCTCAGGTGCTGGCGGCGGCTGTGCTGGCTGACCCACGCAGAGGCGCACGCGCGGCCGGGACGGGCCGCGGTGCAGGCCCTGCCGCCACGGGAGGCCGCGGCGAGGCGCCGGCGGCGGCCTGCTTCCCTGCGCTCTCCTGCTGCTTCAGCCACGCCTGGAACGCGCTCTGGCTGACGGCACGCACCACGATCGGCATGAAGGCATGGCCGCGACCGCACAGGTCGGCGCACTGCCCCCGGTACACCCCGGCCCTGGACGGCTCAATGGTGAAGGAGGCCACGTTGATGAAGCCGGGGATGGCCGAGCGCTTCACGCCGAGGTCCGGCACCCACCACGAATGAATCACGTCGACCGAGGTGATGAGCAGCCGGATCTTCTCTCCCACGGGCACCACCAGCGGATGATCCACGCTGCGCAGGTAGTGCGGCACGCTGTCTGGGTTGATTCCCGAATCGAGCATCCGGGCGACATCGCTGCTCTGCGAGAGCTTCGAGACGATGCTGACGTCGGTGCCGGCATATTTGTACTGCCAGCCCCACTGGAAGCCGTTGACGCGGATGCTGAGCTGGGAGTCGGTATTGTTGTTGATCCTGACCAGGAGCCTCGCCGCCGGGATCGCCATCCCGGCCAGGATCAGCACCGGGATGGCCGTCCAGACGAACTCCACCCTGGTGTTGTGCACCATGGCCACGTCGGGCACCGCGCCGCGCGATTTGCGGTGAAACACCAGCGACCAGATCATCACGCCGAACACCGCCACCGCGATGGCGACGCAGATCCAGAACGCCATCATGTGCAGGGAGTAGATCCTGGCGCTGACGTTGGTGACGCCGCGCGGCATGTTGAGCCGGTCCCAGCCCGAGCCGAAGGCGGGCAGCGTGCCCATCGCGCCAGCCACGAGCGAGATGACGCCTGCCCGTTTCCCGAGCGCGGCCCGCCTGGTCGGCCCTTCCCCGGCCCTGCCGCCGCTGGCGCGGCGGCGCGCGTCATGAAATTTTCCGGAAAATTTATCCATCGTTGTCGTGCCCCTCGGCGCGCGGCCCGCGCGCGAACCGGAAACCGAACCCGCACCGCACCGCTAACGACCCACGGCCAGCGGCGGCGACTCGTTGATGCGGCCAACCAGGCGCTGCAGCCTCAGCGCCAGCCCGAGCCGCTCGTCCTCCGTCAGAAACTCGCCCAGCTCGCATCTGCGCCCGTGCGACTCGATGGTGAGCCGGCTCGGATGCAGGCGTGATGCGGGATACCTCAACCTCACCTGCGCCCAATACCGCTGGAACACGACCTCGTGAGTACTCGAGCGGTCGCGCGACTCGATGCTCACGTCCGCATCGGTAAGGGTCAGGATCTGGGCCTGGTAGCGCCGGGCAAGCGTCTCGTGCAGCGCCCAGCCGAGCAGAATCATCTCCATGCCCGCGACCGGCAGCACCGGCCACAGGCCAAGGAAAGCGAACACCGCGCCGATGCCGAGGCTGAGCGTGCAGGCGACCGCAAATACGCAGACGGCGCCGCGTACGCTCAGCGAGCAATTTGGGCAGATCACGATGCGCAAAAAAGGCATGTGTGAGTGGAACTCGCCTAACCGTTGCTCGAATGGATCCGGCCTCCCGGCCGTCCCGGCAATCCCCTCCCGGCCGCATCCGGCGTGCCGGCGGCGAGGCCCGATTCAGCTCGGGCGTCCCCATGCCGGCGTCCCAAAATGACAAATGTCATGGTATGGCGCCCGGCGTGACGATTGCAAGACCAGCCGGGCCTGAGCTTCGGCAGGAGGACCCTCGGATGAGTGTCGGCCCGCACGCAAGGGCCGGCCGGCTGGCGCTCTAGCCAGCCTCGAGGCGCCGGCCGAGCCTCGCGGCCGCCTCGGCGAGGTCCGGTGTGACGGCGGCGGGCTCGAGCGCCGGGACGATCGCCAACGGCTCGCCGAGCCGGCGCGTGAGGGTGGCGAGATTCTCGGAAATACGTTCCATCGCCGGATCGATGCCGTTCGCCACCCATCCGGCAAAACTGGCGCCGTGCGCGCGGATGGACTCGCGTGTGAGCAGCGCGTGGTTGAGGCAGCCCAGGCGCAGACCCACCACCAGGATCACAGGCAGCTGCAGGGTCAGCGCCAGGTCGGCCATGGTGGCGCGCGGCGTGAGGGGCGCAAGCCAGCCGCCCGCTCCCTCGGCCACGACGCAATCGGCGCTTCCAGCGAGTGCGCGCAACCGAGCCCCGATCGCCTCGAGGTCGACCTCGACGCCGCATTCCTGCGCCGCGATGTGCGGGGCGATCGCCGGCAGGAAGCAATAAGGGTTCACCCAGTCGTACGGCGCGGACACGTTGGCGGCCGCGATCAGTGCCAGCGCGTCGGCGTTCCTGGGGCCCGCCGGGGTCGGCTCGGCGCCCGAGGCCACGGGCTTCATGACGGCCACTCGCCGCCCCCCCCGGACCAATGCCCGCGTCAGCGCAGCGGCCACCACCGTCTTGCCCACACCGGTATCGGTGCCGGTGATGAAGAATCCTTTCGGCCTCATCTACGCCTGCCGATGCGTGCCGCCGGGATACGGACCTCGGTCCCGGGCGTGCCGCTCGCCGGGGCCACTCGCCCGCCGCTCCAGGCAGCGCCGTAAATCACCTCGTACGTCGCCGGCAGTCTGCCCTCCCTGCGGAACGTTTCGTAGCCGGCGCGCATGCGTCGCAGGCGGTCTTTACCGGTGAGGGATCGCAACCTGCCGGCGGTCATGTTGCGCGCGCCGATCGACTGCAGGTCCCGCATCAGTGACATCACATCGGCATAGGTGACCGTCAACCGCTCCACGTCGAGCACCGGCTCGCTGAAACCCGCCCGCATCAGCGCATCGCCCACGTCGTGCATGTCAAGAAAGCGATTGACGTGAGTGTGCGCGTCGGCCTCGCCCCAGGCGCTGCGCAGCTCCTTCAGGGTATCCGGACCAAAGGTACTGAAGGCAAAGAAGCCTTCGGGCTTGAGGACGCGCCGCGCCTCGGCGAGAGCGCTGTCCGGCGGATCGCACCACTGCAGCATCAGATTGCTGAAGACCACATCGGCGCTTGCCGATTTCAGCGGCAAGCGGGCGGCATCGGCACACACCCGGTCAAACCGTCGCAGCCACCCCTGGTGGCGCGCCGCCTGGCGGAGCATCCCCGGCGCCAGATCGAGGGCAATGACCCTCGAGCGCCGATAACGGCGCTTGAGCTCGGCGGAAAGCCGGCCCGTTCCCGCGCCAAGATCGAGGATCAGCGCCGGATCGAGCTGAAACGACGCCAGGCGCTCGAGCAGTTCCTCCGCGACTTTCGCCTGCAGAACCGCTGCGGCTTCGTACGTCGCGCCGGCGCGATCGAAGGCCGCCCGCACTCCTGGCCGATCGAGCTCGAAGGGATCGCGGCCGGTCATGACTGCAGGAATCCGGTCATCAGAGCAGCGATCTCGCCCGTATGCGACAGGAACGGCGCGTGTGCAGCACGGCGGATCTCCACGTACCGCGCCCGGGGCATGTTCTTCGCCAGCGCCTGCGACGAGGCCGGCAGCACCACACGGTCGTACTGGCCGGCGACCACCAGGGCCGGCGTCCGGATATCGCCCACCACGGCCCGCAGGTCCGTCTCACGCAGAATGTCGAGGCCCGCGCAGAGCGCCTCCGGTCGGGCTTCGCCGTGCGCGAACAGCGCCGCGCGCAGCTGCTCGAGCACGGCCTCGCCCGAAGTGCTGCCGCGCACCTGCAGCTCGAGAAATTCGCTCAGGGTACGCCGGTAATCGTTCCGCAGCCCGGCGGCGAGCCGCTCCAGCCGGCCGGGGGGCGCCCCGCAGGGCCAATCGGGCGCCGCAGCAAAACGCGGTGTCGCGGCGAGCAGCACCAGGTGTTCGAGCCGCTCCGCTCGCCCGGCGGCCCACTGCAGCGCCAGCTGTGCACCCAACGACCATCCCAGCAGCACATAAGGTCCCCGACCGACGAGCGCCGCCGCGGTCTCACTGATCCACTGCACCTGTTGGCGTGCCGTCGTGTACTGCGGGCGCCAGGGACTGTGTCCGTGCCCGGGCAGATCCACGGCGATCAGCCGGAATCGCTCGCCGAGCGCCTGCGCGAGCGGGTCCCAGACACGCAGGTTCATGCCCCAGCCGTGCAGCAGCACCACCGGTAATCCCTCGCCGCGGATCTCCACATGCAGGTCACTCATGGAGTGGCGCGTCCGATTCACGGGTCTGGCACGACGAGACCAACGCTTGCCCAGGGGTGAGAGGAACGATGCGGCTCAACGCCTCGACCAGCGCATCGACCTGGTCCTCGCGGTGCGCCGCGGTCAGCGTCACACGCAGCCGCTCGCGTCCCTCGGGCACCGTGGGCGAGCGGATGGCCACCACCCAGAAGCCGGCTTCGCGCAGCGCCTGCTGGGCCGATACCGCCGCCCGCGCAGCGCCGATCGGAATCGGTTGAATGGGGGTCTCGGAAGCCGTGAGCGGCACACCGGCCTGACCGGCCGCCGCGCGAAATCGCCGGGTCAGCTCCAATGCCCGCTCCCGGCGCCAGGACTCGCGGTGCGCGATGCGCAGCGCCTCACGGCTGGCCGCGGCCACCGGCTGTGGCAGCGCCGTCGTGTAAATATAGGAACGGGCCTTCTGGACCAGGAACTCGATGAGCGCCGCGGAACCCGCAACGAAGGCGCCGAACGAACCGAACGCCTTGCCGAGCGTGCCGACCAGCACCGGGACGGCCTCGGCAGACAGACCAGCCCGTTCCACCACCCCCCGTCCGGTCGGTCCCATGACGCCGATACCGTGCGCATCGTCCACGACCAGCCAGCCGTTGTGCGCGCGGGTGGCTGCCGCGAGTTCCGCGAGCGGCGCGATATCACCGTCCATGCTGAACACGCCGTCTGTCGCCAGCACGGCGACGGCCTGGGGACTCTCGGCAAGCATGCGCCGCGCCGCGGCGGCGTCGCAGTGCGGATAGCGGCGAAACCGAGCGCCCGACAACAACCCACCGTCGATGAGCGATGCGTGGCTCAGGCGATCGAGGAACAGCGCCTCTCCCCGCTCGGCGAGCGCGCTCAGAATGCCCAGGTTCGCCATGTAACCGGTGGAAAACAGCAGCGCCCGCTCACGGCCCATGAACTCCGCGAGTTCTTCCTCCAGAGCCGCGTGCTCGGCGCCGTGGCCGCTGATCAGGTGGGATGCGCCACTGCCCGAGCCGCAGCGCGACGCGCACTCCGCGAGGGCCGCGGCCAGGGCGGGATGCCCGGCAAGGCCGAGATAGTCGTTGCTGCTGAAGTCGATGAGCCGTCTGCCCTCGACGATCACCTCGGCGTGGCTACCCAGCTCCGGGAAGCCCTCGACGCTGTAGCGGCGGCGGCGAAGATCCCGCCGCTCGAGCCGCTCGAGCTCCGGCTCAAGAGGCTGTCTCTGCATGCGCCTGGACCTGTGCGCAGGTGCAGCCGCCGGCGGACTGTCCCTGGACGGGTGCGAGGCGGTGTCCAGGGTCCGGACGTGCCTCGGCCTTGAGGCCGAGTCGCTCGAACAGCCGCCGGTCGCGTTCCACCTCCGGGTTCCCGGTGGTGAGCAGCTTCTCGCCGTAGAAAATGGAGTTGGCGCCCGCCATGAAGCACAGCGCCTGCAGCTCCTCGCTCATGTCCTGCCGGCCGGCGGACAGGCGCACGTACGAGCGCGGCATGAGCAGCCGAGCCACGGCGATGGCGCGCACGAACTCGAACGGATCGAGCGGCGCGCTGCCGGCGAGCGGCGTCCCCTCGACCTGCACCAGGCGATTGATGGGCACGCTCTCGGGGTGTTCGGGCAGGTTGGCCAGGGTCAGCAGCAATCCGGCGCGATCCGCCGCAGACTCGCCCATGCCGAGAATGCCGCCGCAGCACACCTTGAGATCCGCCGCGCGCACCGCCTGCAGCGTGTCGAGCCGGTCCTGGTAGGTGCGGGTGGTGATGATCTCGCCGTAGTACTCCGGCGAGGTGTCGAGATTGTGATTGTAGTAATCGAGACCGGCGGCCTTCAGTTCCCGGGCCTGCTCCGGGCTGAGCATGCCCAGCGTGGCGCAGGTCTCGAGCCCCAGGGCGTGAACCTCGCGGATCATCCGGGCGATCACTTTCAGGTCCTTCGCCCTGGGCGAACGGTACGCCGCGCCCATGCAGAAGCGGGTGGCACCGGCCTCCCGGGCACGCCGGGCGCTGTCGAGTACGGTGGCGACCTCGAGCAGCGCTTCGGCATCGAGCCCCGTATCGTAGCGCGCGCTCTGGGGGCAGTAGGCGCAGTCCTCCGGGCAGGCGCCGGTCTTGATCGACAGCAGCGTGCTCATCTGGACGGTATTCGGCTCATGGTGCTCGCGGTGCACGCGCTGCGCGTGCAACAGCAGGTCCATCAGCGGCAGAGCGAACAGCGCTTCCACCTCCGGCAGCGTCCAGTCGTGGCGCACGGTGCCGAAGGCATCGGGTATCGGCGAGCTCATAAGAATTCCGGTGGCGGGAAGGGTTCGGGTCATGCCCGCGGGATGGTCGCGGCCAGCAACCCGATTGTCAACGCCAGTTACTGCAATTGGTCGACAATTGGTTTACTAATAGCCACGCCGACGACCCAGCGGCGCTGCGGATGCACGGCCGCAGCCAGGCGCTCGCACGATGTCAGATCCAGCGCTTGAGCGTCTTGCCGTCGATGTCCCGGAACGATCCGGAAAGGATCAGGATCACATCGATCAGCCACCATACCCCAAGGCCCCCGGCGGTCACCAGCATCAGCAGCCCGGTGCCGATCTTGCCGGCGTAATACCGGTGGGCGCCGATGTAGCCGAGGAAGAAGCACAGCAGGAACGCCGGCAGGAGCAGCCGCTCCGACTCTCCGGCGGCGATCTGGCGTGCTCCGCAGCCCGGGCAGGTCTGCGCGCTGCAGTGAATCTCACGCCCGCACGCCCAGCAGCGGACCATGTGATTATCGGCTGTCGTACTCATGATGCCTCCCCGTGACCCGACACCGCGCCTGTGCGCTGATGCCGCTTGCGACGGCGGCCCGTGGTGAGAACCCCGCGGGCCCGGAAAAGTTGCGGGCCGCTCAATTGCGATACACGTACTGCAGCGCCAGGCCGATGAAGATCGCCATCCCGACGTAGTTATTGTTCAGGAACGCCCGCAGACAGGCTGCCGGCTCGCGCCCGCGGATCAACCACTGCTGGTACGCGAACAGCAGCGCCGCCGAGACCAGCCCGGCGTCATACCAGTGACCGAATTTCATATCCCTGCCCACCAGCGCCAGCGCGCCCAGCATGACCACCTGCATCACCCCGATCAGCAGACGGTCGAGATCGGCAAACAGGATGGCGCTCGAGTGAACCCCGATCCGCAGGTCATCTTCCCGATCGACCATGGCATAAACGGTGTCGTAGACCACCGCCCATACCACGGCCGCGATATACATCACCCAGGCGACGCGCGGCACGCTGTCGCGCTGGGCCGCGAAGGCCATGGGAATGCTCCAGCCACCGAAGGACAGTCCCAGATACAGCTGCGGCAGAGGGAAAAACCGCTTCACGAAGGGATAGGAGGCGGTCAGAGCCGCGCCGGCCACGCCCAGCCTGATCGTGAGCGCATTGAGTCGCGTCACCAGCCACAGGGCGATCAGCATCAGGACACCGAACAGCACCAGGGCTTCGAGCGGCGAGACGCGGCGGGCGGCAAGCGGCCGGTCGCGGGTCCGCTTGACGTTCGGATCGATGTTGCGGTCCGCGAAATCGTTGATGATGCAGCCGGCGGCGCGCATCACGACGACGCCCAGCGTGAAAATGATCAATACGCTCTGCTGCGGCCGTCCGCTGCCCGCCATCCACAGCGCCCACAGCGTCGGCCACAGCAGCAGCAGCGTACCGATCGGCCGGTCGAAGCGCGCCAGACGCCCGTACTCCTGCAGCCGCCGCACCAGACGGTAATGAAACGGCGCTTCCCCGCGGTGCTGGCCGCCGGCGCCGATGGACTCGATCGTGACTGACATCTCGGGAGTCCCTGGTTACCCTACCCTGCCGTAGCGTGCTCCCCCGGCGATCCACCTTGCCGAGAGCGCAGCGATATTATCCGGGTATCGGTCCAGCAGCACCTCCGCGGCCGCCTGCACGCGCGGCAGCAGGTCCGCATCGCGAACCAGGTCGGCGACGCGCATCTGCGCCAGTCCGGTCTGGCGCGTGCCCAGCAACTCGCCCGGCCCACGCAGCTCCAGGTCCCGCCGCGCGATCTCAAAGCCGTCATTGCTCTGGCGCACCACCTCCAGGCGCTTGCGCGCAAGCGGCGACAGCGGCGCACGGTAGAGCAGCACACAGCTGCTGGCCGCCGCGCCGCGTCCGACTCGGCCGCGCAGCTGATGCAGCTGCGCGAGTCCCATGCGCTCGGCGTTCTCGATGACCATCAGGGTCGCGTTGGGCACATCCACCCCAACCTCGATGACCGTGGTCGCCACGAGCAGCCCGATGCGGCCCGCCTTGAAGGCGAGCATCGCCTCGTCTTTCTTTGCCGACGACATCCGGCCGTGCACCAGAGCGACACACACCTGCGGCAGAGCCTCCGCGAGCGCCGCCGCGGTCTCTTCCGCCGCCTGGGAACGCAGGTCCTCGGACTCCTCGATGAGCGGACACACCCAGTACACCTGGCGGCCCGACCGGCACGCCTGCTCGACGCGGGCCACCACCTGGTCGCGACGCTGCTCCGGCACCACCACGGTCTGCACGGGCGTGCGGCCGGGAGGCAGCTGGTCGATCACCGAAATATCGAGATCGGCATAAGCCGTCATGGCGAGGGTGCGCGGGATGGGCGTCGCCGTCATGATGAGCTGGTGCGGGAAACGCCCGAGCTTGCGGCCCTTTTCCTGCAGGCGCAACCGCTGCTGGACGCCGAAGCGATGCTGCTCGTCGACGATGACCAGCGCAAGACTCGCGAAATCGATGCCCTCCTGGAACAGAGCGTGGGTACCCACCACCAGCCGCACCTCGCCCGAAGCCACGGTCTCGAGCGCGCTGCGCCGCGCCCGTGCCGGCCGAGTGCCCGAGAGCAGCGCCACCGGCAGTCCGAGCGGCTGAAACCAGTCGCGAAAGTTGCGCCAGTGCTGCTCGGCCAACAGCTCGGTCGGGGCCATGAGGGCGGCCTGCAGGCCGCTGCCCGCGGCACGCGCCGCGGCCATGGCGGCGACCACCGTCTTGCCGCACCCGACGTCGCCCTGCAGCAGACGCACCATGGGGGCCTCGGAGCGCAGATCGGTTTCGACTTCGGCGAGGGCGCGCGCCTGCGCGGTCGTCAACTGGAAGGGCAGCGAGGACATCAAGCGCCTCGCGAGGCCCTCCCGGTCCGGGAGGGCCCATGCCGGATCCGTCTTGGCCGCACGCTTCAACAGTCTGAGACTCGCCTGATGCGCCAGCAGCTCCTCGAATGCGAGCCGCCGCTGCGCCGGGTGGCGTCCGGCCGACAACTCCGCCAGCCGGGCATCCTTCGGCGGGCGGTGCACGTAACGCAGCGCTTCGCCCAGGGGCGGCAACGCCATGCTCTCCACGAGCTCACGGGGCAGCCAGTCGCGCACGCCCGCGGTGTCGAGCTCGCGCAGCGCCTGGGCGATCAGCATGCGCAACCGGCCCTGGGTCACTCCTTCCGTCAGGGGATAGAGCGGTGTCAGGGTATCCTCCACCGTCTCCGACCGGTCGGTGACCCGTCGGTACTCGGGGTGGATCATCTCCAGGCCCTGCGGCCCGCGGCGCACCTCCCCGAAGCAGCGCAGGCGCACGCCGCGCGCCAGCCCCGTCTGTTGACTGGCCGAAAAGTGAAAGAAACGCAGGGTCAGAAATCCCGAGCCGTCGGACAGCCGCGTGAGCAGCTGGCGCCGCCGGCGAAACACCACCTCGGTCAGCTGCACCTCGCCTTCGACGAGCGCGCGCGCACCCGGCACGAGTTGCCCGATGCGCCGGCACTCGGTACGGTCGTCATAATCGACAGGCAGGACGAACAGCAGGTCCTGCACCTGCTCGACGCCGAGCCGGCGCAGCCGCCCGGCGAGCGCCGCACCGACGCCGGGCAGCGCCGTGACCGGCCGCTGCTCGCTGGCTGCGAGTCCGTGCGCGACGTCAGCCAAGATGCAGGACGCACTCGGCCTCGACCCGCGCGCCCTTGGGCAGTTGCGCGACGCCGACGGCCGCCCGCGCCGGATAAGGCTGCGGGAAATACTGCGCCATGATCTCGTTGACCTTGGTGAAGTGACTGAGATCGGTCAGATAGATGTTGACCTTGACCGCCTGCGCCAGAGTGCCGCCCGCGGCCGCGGCCACCGCCTGCAGGTTCTCGAACACACGGCGGATCTCGGCCTCGATGCCGCCGCCGACCAGCTCTTTGGTGACCGGGTCGAGCGGGATCTGACCGGAAAGGTACACGGTGTCACCCACGCGCACAGCCTGGGAGTAGGTACCGATCGCCTGCGGCGCCCGGTCGGTCTGGATGATCGTTCGGCTCATGCGGGTCCTCATTCGTTCCGGGAGTTCGGATCGTGCTCGTCGAAATCGTCCTCGGTCCGCCCGCCGCGCGCATGCGCGGCGATGGTCCGGCTGACGCGGGTCACGTCCGGCAGCCGCCGGACGACGCGCATCACGCGCGCCAGCTGCTTGCGATCGCGCACTTTCAGCTCGAAGGTGAGAATCGATGCGTCGCCTTCCTGTTCCTCGATCGAGACGTGATGGATGTTGGTGTCGGCGCTGGCGATGGCCGCCGCCACCCTGGCGAGCACCCCGGTGCGGTTGACCACGTACGCACGGATTTCCGAGGTGAACAGCCTGTCGGTCGCGTTCTGCCAGCTCACCGGCAACCACTTTTCAGGATGCTTGCGATAATCCTCGACGTTGACGCAACGGTCGCGGTGGATGACCACACCGCGGCCGGCGGAGAGGAACGCGAACACCGGATCATTGGGCAGCGGGAAGCAGCAGCGTGCGTAGGTAACCAGCAGTCCCTCGGTGCCGGCGATGGCGAGCGGCGAGGACTTGCTGTCGGCGCTCGCCACCACGGCCCCGGGCAGCAGGCGGCGGGCGACCAGCGGCGCCAGTCGCTCGCCCAGACCGATCCTCTCGTACAGATCATCCATGTCCTTCATGCCGAGCTCGCCCAGCATCGCGGCACGGGTCTCGGGGCCGACATCCTCCAGCGGCAGGTGGAACTCGGCGAGCGCCTGCGCGAGCAGCCGCTGGCCGAGGCCGATCGCCTCCGTGCGTCGCAGACCCTTCAGGTAATGACGGATGGCGCTGCGCGCCTTGGCGGTCACCACGAAACCCACCCACGCGGGGTTGGGCACCGCACCCTTTGCGGTGATGATGTCCACGGTCTGGCCGTTGCGCAGCACGGTGCGCAGCGGCGCCAGGCGCCGGTCGACCTTGGCCGCGACACAGCGGTTGCCGACGTCGGTATGCACCGCGTAGGCGAAATCCACCACCGTGGCGCCACTCGGCAGCCGCAGGATCCTGCCCTTGGGTGTGAAGACATACACCTTGTCGGGAAACAGGTCGACCTTGACACTCTCCAGAAACTCCTCCGAGTTGCCGTCCTCCTGCAGCTCCACCAGGCCCGAGAGCCACTCGCGCGCCCGTTCCTGCTGCATCGAGCCCACGCCCCCGCCGGATTTGTATTTCCAATGCGCCGCGATGCCGGATTCGGACACGCGGTGCATGTCCTCGGTGCGGATCTGCACCTCGATGGGCACGGCGTTCGGACCAAACAGGGTGGTGTGCAGCGACTGGTAGCCGTTGACCCGCGGGATGGCGATATAGTCCTTGAACCGCCCGGGCATGGGCTTGAACACCGCGTGGACCACGCCGAGGGCCCGGTAGCAGGTATCGAGCTCATCGACGATGATGCGCAGGCCGTAGACATCGACGATTTCCGAGAGCGAGGCGCGCTTGCGCAGCATCTTCTTGTAGATGCTGTAGATGTGCTTCTCGCGGGTGTCGACGCGGGCGTGGATGTCCCGCTTCTCGAGGGCCGCCGACAGCTGCTGCTCGATCTTCTTCAGAAACTCCTTCTGGTTGCCGCGCGCCTTGCGCAGAGCGTGCTCCAGCACCCGGTAGCGGCGCGGGTACAGCGCCTGGAAACCCAGCTCCTCGAGCTCGAGCTTCAGGTTGTACAGACCGAGCCGCTCGGCGATCGGCGCGTAGATATCGAGCGTCTCGCGGGCGATCGCCCGTCGCCGGTGCGGCGGCATCGCGTCGATGGTGCGCATGTTGTGCGTGCGATCGGCGAGCTTCACGAGGATGACGCGCAGGTCGCGCACCATCGCGAGCAGCATCTTGCGGAAGGATTCCGCCTGCGCTTCTTCACGGCTCTTGAACTGGATGGCGTCGAGCTTGGTCACCCCGTCGACCAGCTCCGCCACATCCGCGCCGAAGCGTGCGGCCAGCTGATCCTTCGGCGTCGGGGTATCCTCGATGACGTCGTGCAGGATCGCGGCAATGAGCGTGTCCGGATCGAGATGCAGATCGGCGAGAATCGCCGCCGTGGCCACCGG
>JAKAFQ010000060.1 GCA_021817875.1 Pseudomonadota bacterium | reverse complement strand
ACTCCCGTAGCCGACATCGACATATCCGACCACGTAGGGGGGAGCCACGCCCCGGAATCCGACTCCGACCACGTTGTGGAGCGAGTGGAGGGGCAAGAAAGCGCTGCGCGAAAATACACGGCCGGTGTCAAAAAAAGGCGCGATCTGAAAATCCATGCGCGTCGCGAACATATTGAGCCCGAACAGCCGCTGCCGCAACTCGAGATTCGCCGCGAACGAATCACGGCCGTAAAACCGCGAGTCACCGTAACCCCGCAGCGTCTGCTGTCCGCCGAGGACGCTGTGATCCCCACCGATGCTGCTCAGTGCCCAGAATGGCGCGGCGTTCACCGACGGCATGTAGCGCAGATCGACATGCGCGGCGAGGGTGAGCGTATCGTGTGGCGACCAGTAGAACCGCCCGTCGGCACCGGCCTCCGTGAACAACGGGTCGGACGAGATCGCATCGCGGCTGGCGATCCCGCCATAAACGACGATATAGACGCCACGGCGAGGCATCGTGATGTCATCCCGGGTGTCGTAGGTCACTGAGATGCGCTGCAACAGCTCGTGAGTGGTACCCAGACCGGGCGCATTCGGAAAACGGCGGGTGATCGGGACGATGCCCGGCAGGTGGCCAGCGATGATCTTCACCTTCTTCGCGAGGAAGGTGTAGGCCAGCTGCCAGGCGTGGGTGACGTTCCAGCCGAGCGTCATCTGGAACCACAGCTGCTGATCGATGTAGACCGTCTGGTCGGCACGCCGGGACTCGTTGCCGATACCGAAGAACCGGGCGGTGCCGCTGCGATCGTAATCGGCTTCGGCGCTCAGCGACCAGCGACCCCGGCGCAGCAGCCCGGTCTCATAGCGGGCATCGAGATTGCTCTCGATGCGCTGTTTGACGCCAGCGACGATCGACCACTGCGTGTCCGGAGAAGGGAAGTTCAGGACCCGCAGATGCCCTCCCCAGCCGAAATGGGCGTTATGGATGATGTCCGGCGCGATGATCCGATCGATTTCGCCGCCGCGGCCGTGCTGCAGCCGGGTCGGAATGATCCCGACGGTCGCGCCGTTGGTCGGGTCGACAGAGATGTTCGGTATCGGCACCACCGGCCAGGTGGCCGGGTCGAGCACCCTGGAAGGGATCCGGATCGGGCGCAGTTGCCCGTCCGATGAGCGCACTTGCGGTTCACCGGCCCGGGCCGTTACGCTCAGACAGACCAGGGCGAACACAATGGCCCTGCCGCACGACACTTTCACGGCGGCGTCTCGCACAGGCTCTATCCCTCGACCGTCGCGCTGGCACGCGACCTGGATGCTGCCCGGGGGACCGGACGGCCCTTGCCGCGCCCACGGTGAACAGCGCGCCCTTTTCGCGCAATACGTAGAGGGCGTAGCTGACGGTCGGCGAGGCGCTCAGCGCCGAGGCGGCGCCGCCGGATCGGCGGCTGCGAGCTTATCCTGAGTTCGGGTCTCGAAATCCCCCGCGTCGTGGCGCTCGTGCAGCTGGTCCGAGAGCTCGCCGCTGATCCGGTTGACCATGCGCCCGCGCCGCACGGCCGGTCGCTCCAGCAGCTGCTCTGCCCAGCGCCGCACGCTGCGGTACTCGTGCACGGCGAGAAACTCCGCCGCGCCGTACAGCCCGCCCTGGGCCAGCACGCCGTACCAGGGGAAAATGGCCATGTCGGCGATGGTGAAGTCCGGCCCCGCCACGTACTCGCTGTGCGCCAGGCGCCGCTCGAGCACATCGAGCTGGCGCTTGACCTCCATGGCGAAGCGGTCGATCGCATATTCGATCTTCAGCGGCGCGTACGCGTAGAAGTGGCCGAATCCGCCGCCGAGATACGGCGCGCTGCCCACCTGCCAGAAGAGCCATGACAGGCACTCGGCGCGCCGCTCCGCCTCAGTCGGCAGGAACGCGCGGAATTTCTCCGCGAGGTAGATGAGAATCGCGCCCGACTCGAAGACCCGGATCGGCGGCGCCCCGCTGCGGTCGAGCAGCGCCGGGATCTTGGAGTTGGGATTGACCGCGACGAAACCGCTGCCGAACTGCTCACCGTCTGCGATCCGGATCAGCCATGCATCGTACTCGGCGCCCGCGTGCCCGAGCGCGAGCAGCTCTTCCAGCATGATGGTGACCTTCACGCCGTTCGGCGTGCCGAGGGAGTAAAGCTGCAGCGGATGGCGCCCGACCGGCAGCTCCTTCTGGTGCGTCGGCCCGGCAATCGGGCGATTGATGCTCGCGAACTGCCCGCCGCTCGGCTTGTTCCAGGTCCAGACCTTCGGCGGCACGTACTCGGTAGCGGCCATCTTCAATCTCCAGAGCTCACAGGAAGTGCCCGCCCCGTCCAGGACAGCCCCGCGGCCGTCCGGGTGAGGCTTTCCCTTAAGATAACCCAGTGGCGGTCCAGTTGCGCCCGCGCCGCCGCCCTTTACTCCGGACCATGGTCCAGAGTATAGAGTGACGGTCCGTCCCCTGGGGAACACACCATGGAATCGATCGGCATCGGCACGCTCGCCAAACGCGCGGGCGTGCGCATCGACACCGTCCGGTACTACGAGCGCAGCGGGCTGCTCTCGCCTCAGAGTCGCCTCGAGTCCGGCTACCGTCGATACGGCAGGGCGGAGCTCGCGCGGCTGCGCTTCATCCGCCGTGCGCAGGCGCTCGGCTTCTCGCTGCGGGAAATCCGTGAACTGTTGGCACTCTCGAAAGGACGGGACATGGCGCGGGTCAAGCGGATCGCCGAAGGCAAACTCGCCGATGTCGAGCAGCGTATCGCGGCGCTGCAGCGCATGCGGGATGGACTGGCAACCCTGATCGCGGCCTGCCCCGGCCACGGCGATCTCGCCGGCTGCCCCATCCTGGCGGCGCTCGGCGGCGAGGAATCCCCGGAGCAGACGGCTCAGCCGGCGTGATGCCAGGCGCGCTGCGCACGCAGCAGAAAGATCACTCCGAGCACCAGGAACAGCGCGCTGGCGAGATAATGAATCGTCCTGAGAGGCACTCTTCCGGAGAGTGTTTTGCCGAGGAAGACCGCCGGCGCGCACGCCAGCATCATCCCCGCCGTGGCGCCGCCGATCACCGCGCTCAGGTTCGAGTAGGCGGCGGCCAGCACCGCGGTCGCGATCTGGGTCTTGTCGCCGAATTCGGCGATGAACAGGCCGGCAAAGGCGGCCCAGAAGGCGCCACCGCGCGTTGCCGCGACGGAGCTCAAATCGAGTTTCTCGTTGCGCAGCTCCCAAAGCGCCATCACGATCAGGCTCGCTCCGACCAACAGGTTCAGGCGCACCGGGTTCAGGAAATGCCCGAGACGCTCGCCGACGAACGCCGCGATCACGTTGCTCAGGAGCGCGGCGCAGAACACCCCCGCCAGAACCGGCCACGGCCGTCTGAAGCGCGCGGCGAGCACCAGCGCCAGCACCTGCGTGCGATCGCCGATCTCGGCGATCCCGATCGTGGAGGCACTGGCGAGAAACCCCTCGATCACGCGGACACACCCGGTACTGCGTGAGCCGCCGCCGGCCGCGGGCGGCCGCGGGTCTCGCGGTTGCCGGGCACCGCGCCTGCCGCCACAGAGGCGATCGATTCCGCGCGGCAGCCGCCCGGCAGGCGATCTGCCGTGTCGTTGATCATCCCGCCGTGCAGCGCCAATCCGCTGTCCGATCCGCTGCTCACGCCGCCGATGCGCCTCACACCAACCCTCCGCGTATACGGGTGTTGATGATATGGCCACACTTGGAGTATACGCAACGAGGACGAGAACGTGCCGCAACGAATCGGTAACCAACCCTGAGCACGCCAAGGGCATAAACGCATGCAAGCACGAGCTCTCATCCGGCTTCCGGGACGCAAATGGCTGATCGGCACCGCCCTGGCCGCGTTGATCTTCCTCGCGTACCTCTGGGCGGGCTATGTGCTCGCGCCCCGATTGATCCGCTCCGAGGCGAGCCGCTGGGCGGGCCGGCACGCCGGCCTGTCGCTCGGCCTGGGACCGATCCGGGTCGACCCGCTTCATCTGACGGTCTCGATCCGCGACATCCGCCTGGCGGAGCACAGCCGGACGCTGTTTTCCCTGGGGCGGCTGTACCTTGCCGTCTCGCCGCTGTCGCTGTTCGAGCCGGGCTATCGCGTCACGGCGCTCGATCTCGATCAGCCCGACGCTCACGTGGTGATCGCCAAGGATGGAACGCTCAATCTCGCAGTGCTGTTCGCCTCGTCCGGCACCGGCAAAAGCACCGCTCCGACCCCGGTGTTGCGCATCGATGACCTGCGGATCAATCAGGGCAGGCTGAGCTTCACCGACCTCGAGCGCGGCCCGGCCGCCCATGCCCGCCTCGCACCAATCACGTTCCGGTTGACCGACCTGCGCACCCGGGGCGGCTCCGGCGGCCGATTCATTCTGCAGGCGAACAGCGGCGGAGCGGATCTCGCCTGGCAGGGCCGGGTGTCGCTCTCGCCCCTTGCGTCGCGCGGCACAGTGTCCCTCAGCGGCATCCCGGTGAGCACGCTCGCGCAATTCCTGCCGACCGGCCTGCCCATGACCCCGAACGCCGGACAAATGGGTCTCAGCGCTCAATATGACGTGGCAGCCGGGGCGCATGGCCTCGATACCCACGTTTCGGCCGTGGACTTTGCCGCCAGCGGGCTCGAGCTGCGCGGCGAAGCGCTGCACGGCATCGTGCGTATCGCTCGCATCGAGGCCCACTCCGGTACGCTGCAGGTGGCCGGCGGCGCAGCCGCCACCGGATCGCTGCCGGTCCTCACCGTGCGCGGCCTGCAACTGACCGGCACCGGGCCTGCTGCGGGTCAGAACCTCGGCCTTGCGCGGCTGACGCTGAAGGGCACCCGCCTCGAGGACGGGCAGCACCGCCTGGCCGTCTCGTCCCTCGCCCTCGCGGGTCTGCATTTCCCCGTGCAGCGCGCCCGCAGCGGCCGCATCCGCCTGCTGCGCCTGCTGCCATCGCCGGCCTCTCGGGGTACCCCTGCCAAGGCACCGTCGCGCGCTCAAAGCACTCCCTGGCAGATCGGGCTCGGCCGGCTTGCGCTCACCGACGCCACAGTGCCGGTCGAGGATCTCACCGTCCATCCCGCGGTCCGCTTTGCGATCACGCTGCATTCCTTCACAGCCTCCGGGCTCAGCAATGACCTCGGGCGAGCGGTCCCATTCAGCGTGCGCGCCAGCATCGACCGCGCATATCTGGCGCTCGATGGCCGCATCACGCCGGCCAGCCGCAGCGCGGCCCTGTGGGTTTCGCTTGCCCACCTGTCTCTGCCGACTTTCGCGCCGTACCTGCCGCTCGCCCCGTCCACGCAGCTGCACTCCGGCGAGCTCGGCGTACGCGGCTTTGCCGAGCTCGCCACGGGCCGGCTCATCCGCTTGAGCGGTCGCCTGCAGACCCGCAACGTCGAGCTGCTCGCCCGGGCCGGCGGCACCGAACTGTTCGGCTGGCGGGCATTGAATCTGAGCGGCATCGAGTACCGCCCGACGAAGCTCGTGATCGACCGCGCCGGGCTCAGCGCGCCCGCCGGTCTCATCGAAATCCTGCCCAACCGCACTTTGAACCTTGCCGCGCTCGTGCCGCCGCACGCGCCGCAGAGTGCGCCGCCGGCACATGTGTCTGCGAAGCACGGGGCATCGTCCCGAACGCCGGCATTTGCGGCGCTCTTGCGGCGTCTGGATATCGACCATGGCTCGATCACTTTCGCCGACGAGTCCATCGAGCCGCACTTCCGGGCGCCGATCGATCACCTGCACGGCACGATCACCAACATCTCGACCTCGCCGCGGGCCATCGCCACCATCGGGCTCGCCGGTCAGGTGATCAACCGTTACTCGCCCGTACAGGTCAAAGGATCGTTCAACCCCTATGGCCTCGGCCGCAGCACCGACATTCACCTCGCCTTCCACGACATCCAGCTGCCCATCTTCGATCCATACTCCGACTTCTACGCGGGCTACGCCATCGCAAAGGGCACGCTGAGCACGCGCTTCCACTACCGCATCGTCAATCGCAAGCTGCACGCCGAGCATCACATCGTCATCGACCAGTTGCAGTGGGGCGGCGCGAGCGGCAGCAAGCACCGCGTGGGCTGGCCGATCCGGCTCGCCACCGCTCTGCTCAAGAATCGCGCCGGCGTGATCCGCATCAATCTGCCGGTCACCGGCTCACTCGATGACCCCAGATTCGATATCTGGCCGGTGGTGTGGATGATGCTGCGACACCTGCTCGAGAAAGCGGCCCTCGCGCCCTTTGATCTCATCGGCAAACTGTTTGCTGGCGCACAGCAGGCGCAGTACATCGATTTCGTCCCGGGTTCGGCCGCCGTGCCACCCGCCGCGCTCGGCAGCCTCACGGCTCTCGCCCACGCGCTCGCGCAGCGGCCGGCCCTGCAGCTCGACATCCCCGCGGGCCCGGCGGGCGCCCTGGACGCAGTGGCGATCGAGGACGCCCGGATCGATGCCCTGCTCATGGCGCGGGCGGGCGGGCGCCACCCGGCCGGCATCTCTTCGTTGACCCTGGGTCGGCAACTGCGCGGACTGGTGTCTCTGTATCGGACCCGGCTGAAAAAGCCACTGGTGTTTCCGGCGCACCTGCCCACGGCGTCTGCGGCAAGCGCTGCGGGCGCGCCGGGCCGCACACCGCCGGATGAGAAACGCCAGCTGGAACGGGCGAAGATCCGCTGGCTGCGCGGCGAGCTGCGCCCGACGGTACGGCCCTCGGCCGGAACGCTTGTCGCACTGGGTCTCGCCCGGGCAACCCACGTCCAGGAAGCGCTTCTGGCCAACGGGATCCTGAAGGCCGATCGGGTGTTTCTCACCACCACCGAATCCGGCACGGCCTGGCACGAGCGGATCCGGATGAAGCTGCGGTTGAAATAGCCTCGACCCACGGCTGTTACCGCTGGGCGCTGCGCCTGCGGGGGCACCGGCCGGCGTCGGGCCGCTGCAGGCGCCGCCCGCGCCGGATGCAGGGTCGGTGACGCCTCGACTATCATGCGCTGGTCCGGGCCGCCTGCCAGGCGGCCTTTCTTTTCCTGCCTCCGGGACGCCTGCTGCGCCATGGCCGATTCCACCTGTGCTCATCCATCGGAGCCTGATCCGTATCGCCCTTTCAGCGAGAAGCTGCGTCGTTCCGCGCAGCACCTGCTCGATGCCGGCGCCGTGCGCGAGCTGCGAGTGCATCACAACGGCAGCGTGATCACGGGGATCGTCTCGGCGGAAGCGGGCCACGAAGCCGGGACCGGCACGTTCCGCGTCTACATCCGCCGCACGGACAACCGCCTGCAACGGGCCGAATGCAGTTGCGGCGGACGCAGTCCATGCCCCCACGTGGCCGCAATCGCCATCGCTTCGCAGCAGCAGCTGGAACCGGCATCCGGTGAGAGGCCCTCGCCCGCCTCTTCCCGGGTGGCCAGGGCAACCCACCCAGCCGCACTGACCGCCGAGCTGTCGGCGCCCAGACAGCAGCTGTGCTATCTGTTGACCCGCAGCGCAGGCCCGTCGCATGCCGGTGCATCCGGCGAGCTGCGGCTGTCGGTCTGGGTGCGCCAGGGGCCCGGGCCGATACACCCGTCCGCGGTGCCGTACGTGCCGCGCTCTGCGCAGCGGCACGGCGAGTATCCGCGCTACGTCGATCTGTCGGACCGCAGCATCCTCGAAACGCTGAGCGGTCTCGGATTCGAGAGTTCCTGGAAGCTCGAGGCGAGCACCGGTGCGATGCTCTTCGAGCAGGTGGCGCGCACCGGCCGTGCGTACTGGGACTCGGTGCACTCTCGGGCGCTGCGTCCGGGCACACCCCGCCGGGCGCAGCTTGAGTGGCGGAGCGATGCGTCCGGAAACCAGTTCCTCGTCTGTCACGCCGGAGATGCCGTCCATCCCCTGCTCAGCCTCGCGCCTGCGCATTACCTCGACGCTGCGAACCTCGAGTGGGGTGTGCTCGAGTTGCCCTGCGGACGCGATCTCATCGAGCGCTACGGGCGCCAGCCGATTGCCCCGGAAGCGGTCCCGGCGCTCAATACCGCGCTCGCCGGGGAAGCCTCGGCGAGCGTGTTCCCGCGCCTTGCGGTGTTGCCGCTTTGCCGGCGGCCGCTCGAGAGCCTGCGCGCGCGGCTGCTGCTCGAGGCGGGACCGACGGCGCGGCTGCAATACCTGTACAACGGTCTGGCCGTCGACAGCCATCGACTGTCGGAGCGGCAGCCGCTCGTACGCCGGCTTTCGGGGACGGAGGTCCATGAGATCCCCCGCGACATCGAGACCGAGACCGCCTTCCGCGCGGAACTCGCGTCCCTGCTGCCCTCGCCTGCCGCCCCCCGCGACGCCTGGTTCGTCTTTCTCCTCGATTCCGCGGTGCGCCTGACGCGGGCCGGCTGGGAAATCCTGACCGAGCCCGGATTTCCTTACCCGATCGCACACCCCGACGGATGGTTCGGCGGCCTCGATGGCGGGCCCACCGAGAGTTGGTTTCACCTGCGGCTCGGGGTGACGGTGGAGGGGAAGGAGGTGAATGTCCTGCCAGCGCTCGCCGAGTACCTGCAGCGCTCGCTCGAGGGCCATTCCGCCACCGGGACAGGCGGTGGGCGGCAGGCCGAGCCCGCCTCCTTCGCGGTCGGTGAGCACTGGCTGCTGCGGCTGCAAGACGGTCGGCACGTCCCGATCGCCATGGAGCGCATCCGCCGGATCGCCTCGGCGCTGGTCGAGCTGTTCGAACGTGACGCCCTGAAGGGCGAAGGACTGACCCTGGCGCGAAACCAGTGTTATTCGCTTGCGTTCCTGCGCCGCGAACTCGAGGTCACGCTGCGCTCGTCGGATCCGACGCTCACACCGCTGCTCTCGAGGCTCGATGAATTCACTCGCATCGAGCCTCTGGCGGCGCCGCCGGGATTCGCCGCGCAGCTCCGCCCCTATCAGCGCGAGGGTCTCGGCTGGCTGCAGTTCCTGCGCCGCCACCGGCTCGGGGGAGTGCTGGCCGATGACATGGGCCTCGGCAAGACGGTGCAGGCGCTGGCGCATCTGTTGTACGAGAAGCGTGCCGGCCGGCTGCAAAAGCCGGCGCTGATCGTCGCGCCGGTGAGCGCTCTCGCGCACTGGCAGCAGGAAACCCGTCGCCTCGCCCCGGCGCTGCGCGCGCTCGTCCTGCATGGCCCTGCGCGCCACGCCCGCTTTGCGCACATCGGTGGCGCCGATGTCCTGATCACCGGTTACCCCCAACTGCAGCTCGATGCGGAGGTCTTGCTGGGCCAGGAGTTTTCCGTGGTGATCCTCGATGAGGCCCAGATGATCAAGAATCCACGCGCCAGGGTCTCGCAAGCCGCCTGCGCATTGCGCGCCGATCAGCGGCTGTGCCTCACCGGCACTCCGCTCGAGAATCACCTGGGCGAACTGTGGTCGCTGTTCGCCTTCGCGCAGCCCGACCTGTTCGGCGGCGAGCGGGAATTTCAACGGCGCTACCGCAATCCGATCGAGCACGGCGCCGATCGGGTGCGCGCCGAGGCGCTCAGTGCGCGCCTCAAGCCATTTCTGCTGCGCCGGACCAAAGATGCCGTGGCGCCCGAGCTGCCGCGCAAATCCACGCTGCTCGAGCTCATCGTGCTCGATGAGCGGCAACGCGATTTCTACGACGCCATCCGCCTCGCCTCCCACCGGCGCATCCGTGAGATCATCGGACAGGTCGGACTGGCACGCGGTCAGGTCACCATCCTCGAGGCGCTTCTGAAGCTCCGCCAGGCGTGCTGCGATCCACGTCTCATCGAGACCGCCGCCGCGGGCCAGATCCCTTCGGCGAAGCTCGACTGGCTCGGCGAGGCGCTGCCCGAGCTGGTGGCCGAAGGCCGCCGGATCCTGCTGTTCTCGCAGTTCACCTCCATGCTGCGGCTCATCGAGGCCCGGGTGCGCGAGCTCGCCATTGCCTACTGCCTGCTCACCGGCGAAACCCGCGAGCGCTCTGCCCAGATCGAGCGCTTCCAGGCCGGCGGGACGCCGCTGTTTCTGATCAGCCTCAAAGCCGGCGGCACCGCGCTCAACCTCACCGCGGCCGACACCGTCATCCACTACGAGCCCTGGTGGAATCCGGCCGCCGAGGCGCAGGCGACCGACCGCGCGCACCGCATCGGCCAAAACAAGCCTGTCTTTGTGTACAAGCTGATCGCGCAGGGCACGGTGGAGGAAAGAATGCTCGAGCTGCAGGCGCGCAAGCGCGAGCTGGCCGCCGGGCTGTACGCCGGCGCTAGCGACTCGCCCCTGTCGCTCACCGCCACGGACCTCGAAAGGCTGCTCAGTCCATGAACGCGCCGGCGGCGGAGCTGCAGGCGCAAGTCGATTCGCTGCTGCTCGAGCATGGCTCGTTCGCGCCCCTCGAGCTGCTGTTTGAAACCGGCCGTTTGCTCCAGGTCGATTACGAAGCCTGGCGGCGCCGGGAGGTGCCGCAATTGGACGAGGTACTGATGGGCGATCGCGCGACGATCCGCATGGAGCTGGAACAGGCGATCGCGTATGCAGCCGCCCTCGGACTGACGGCGGAGTCCCAGGAGCTCCATGCCGCGCAGGCCGCCGCTCCCGGCGGCGCGCTGCGCATCAGCGCCGATGCGCGGCTCGCCGCGCTGCTCTCGAGTCGCTACGTTCGCGCACCGGCGCCGCAGATGGATCTGTTCTTCGACAACCCGGTGGTCGCGCTGACGACCGGCATCGCGAACGCGCTCGCCGCCGCGGATGCGCTCGAAGCGACCCGCCTGCTCGATGCCCTGTACGGGAAACAGCCGAATCACCCGGACCTGGCGGGTTTCGACCGGCTGCTCGAGGCTTTCGCACGGATGGAGCGACCGGTCACGGACTGCCGCGAGCTGTTGGAATTCATGACCGGCGTCACCTCCACCGCCCGACGCCTGCTCGGCGCGCGCGCCCGGAATCTGCTCGTGCCGCTCTGGCGGCACTTGGCCGAATCGGTTCGCGCCCTGCCGTACTCGCCTGAGGAGCCGCGGCTCCACGCCAGCTACGCGTGGAGCCAGGCGCAGGACTGGCAGGCCGTCAAGTCAAGCGTGCTCGCAGAGCCGCAATGGTGGCAGCAGGCGCCGCTCGGTCTGAGACTCGTGGAAAGCGCTCTGCGGCGCCGGCAGCGGGCAGAGGCGCTGTCCGCATGGTTCCAGCTATGCTGGCACACGCCGGAGAAGGCCGGCGAGGCCGTCGAGACCCTCAGAGGCACCGACATCCACGCGCTCTGGCAACGGTTTCTGGACTGCGAGGATGAGGCGTTCGCCGCCGGAGACTTCCCCGCATGGCTGCTGCTCCAGGAGCCGGCGCTGGCCCGTCAGCTGCCGGCCGAGCTGTCGCCCGGGAACACCGCGACCCAGGAACACTATCGACTGGTCCACCGCTGGCTCGCGGCGCGTGCGGCCGGCCGCGAGGCGCAGGACCTCGCGCTGCGCAGGCAGCTGAAGGAGCGTCAGCCGGCGCTGTTCGCGAGTCTGTTGAGGTCATTGGCACGATGACGGGTCGCCCTGATTCATACATGTCCCTATTCGCCACAGCGATCGCCCGATGCAGCGCTACCTCACAGAACCGATCCGCCGGGAGTTAGACGAGAAATGCTCATGATTTCGCTCACTCCGGATCGACCGGGATCACTCGCCCGGGCCCGTCACGGACGATCGAGCGACGTCGGCTCAACGGGCGTTCTGCCGCACGCGTCACGCGCCTTCGGGCAGTTCCCTTGACGCATCTTCTCTCCTGTATTGCGCTTTGTAATGCAATAGGAAACCTCGATGACCACCCGCACTGTTCGCTTCGATGAGGAGACGGAAAAAGTTTTGGAGAAAGTGCGCGCCGCCACTGGCTGGCCGATATCGGAAGTCTTGAAGCGGGGCGTAAGGGCGCTACGGGACCGGGTGCGAAGCAAGCCAGCGCGCCTACCCTATGATGTCTACAAGGAACTCGACCTCGGCCCTGGAGGGTACGCGATCGCCTCGTCGCAGGATACGCGCGCGGGCGTTCGCCTCGCTCTGAAGCGCAAGCACGGTCGATGATCCTGGTCGACACCGGCCCCCTCGTGGCCCTGTTCGATCCGAAGGACGAGCAGCATTCCCGATGCAGGAGGACTCTGAGTTCGATACGGGAATCGCTTTCTACGACAATCCCCGTACTGACCGAGGCATTCCACATACTCGAGCCTCAAAGCGTGGGCTCTGGCCGGTTGCGGGACTTCATCGCCAAGAAGGGCGCTTCCATCTGGAATTTCGATCGAGCAGCCCTATTGCGCGCGTTCGAATTGATGGAGACCTACGCTGATCGCCCGATGGATCTCGCTGACGCTTCGATCATCGTCGCGGCCGAGCAGCTCAAGACTCTCAGGGTCTTCACCATCGACCGCAACGACTTCCAAGTGTATCGGGTGCGTCGTGGCCACCGATATCACCCGCTGCAGGTCATCGAGTAATGCCGGCCGCTCGTGACTTGGCGGAGAGGGTGGGATTCGAACCCACGAACACCCGTGAAGATGTTACTGGAATTCCAGTCCAGCGCCTTCGACCGCTCGGCCACCTCTCCGCGTCCT
>JAKAFQ010000670.1 GCA_021817875.1 Pseudomonadota bacterium | reverse complement strand
CAATAACATGGGGCTGTTGTGGGTGGCGATGGAGGGCGCGACGCTCTCGACGGTGCTGCTGGTCACCCTGTACCGCACGCCGGGCAGCCTGGAGGCGGGCTGGAAGTACTTCATCCTGTGCGGCGTCGGCATTGCCCAGGCGCTGTTCGGCACCATTCTGCTGTACGTCGCGGCCGAGAAGGTCCTCGGTTCGCAGGGCGTCACGGCGCTGCTGTGGACCCACCTCGATGCCGTCAGAACCCAGCTCGAGCCGACGGTGCTGGCGCTGGCATTCGTGTTCCTGCTGGTCGGTTACGGCACCAAGGTCGGGCTGGTGCCGCTGCACAGCTGGCTGCCCGATGCGCACGCCGAAGGCCCGACGCCGATCTCGGCGGTGCTCTCCGGGCTGCTGCTCAACGTGGCGCTGTACGCCGTGGTGCGCAGCAAGGTGCTGGTCGAGGGCTCGCTGCATTCCGATCTGCCCTCGATGATGCTCATGGGCTTCGGCCTGCTTTCGGTGGTGCTGGCCTCGCTGCTGCTGTGGCGGCAGCGTGACATCAAGCGGCTGTTCGCCTATTCCTCCATCGAGCACATGGGCATCGCGACTTTCGCCTTCGGCATGGGCGGTCCGATCGCCAACTTCGCGGCGCTGCTGCACATGACGGTGCACTCGCTCACCAAATCGTCGATTTTCTTCACCGCAGGCCATGCAGCGCAGAAGGCGGGCACCCAGGTGATGGAGCGCATCCGTGGTCTCATCACGCTCTCGCCCACGGTCGGCTGGGGGTTGATGCTCGGCTCGCTCGCCATTCTCGGGGTGCCGCCTTTCGGGGTGTTCACCAGCGAGTTTCTCATCCTGACGACCGCCATGCGCACCCAGCCCTGGGCGACGCCCATTCTGCTGGCGGCGCTCGCCGTGGCGTTCGCGGCCATCTTTTCCAAGGTGCAGCCCATGGTGTTCGGCGAGACCAATGGACGCCGGCTGCCGCATGCTCCGGCGCTGCTGCCGGTGTTCACGCATCTGGCCATCGTGTTGCTGCTCGGGCTGTACATCCCGCCCTACCTCGCCGAGTGGTACCGTGCGGCGGCGCAGCTGATCGGGGGACATTGACATGGGCTGTCGGCACATCGGCGGGGCCGCGCGATGCCGCTGAGGCGCTGGTGGGACCGTGCGCACACCGTCGCGGGCGCCCCGGGCGTGCGCGGCCTGGGGGTCGGCGCCGAGGAATGGCTGCAGGTGGCGCGGGATACGGCTGCATCGGGCGGCGCGCTGCTCGCCCTGTGGGGCTCGGCGACGGCGCAGGGACCGGCACAGAGCGCCGTGTACGGCGCGTATCTGACCGATCGCGGGGTGTTGACCGTCGAATTGGAATTGCCGCCCGACGGTGACCCGGTCTATCCGGGGCTGCAGGCGATCTTTCCGGCCGCCTCGCGGCTGCAGCGGGCCGCGTTCGATCTGTGGGGCGTGCGTTCGAGCGATCCGGACCGGCGGCCGTGGCTGGACCACCAGAGACCCTACGAGTTCATCCGCGTGGACGGGGAGGGGGTGCACGAGATCGCCGTCGGGCCGGTGCATGCCGGCACCATCGAACCGGGGCACTTTCGCTTCTCGGTGGTCGGAGAGAAGGTGCTGAAGCTCGAGGAGCGCCTGGGCTACGTCCACAAGGGCATCGAGCGGCGTTTTACGAGCTTGCCCATCCTGCAGGGCCATCGGCTGGCGGCCCGCGTCTCGGGCGATTCCGCCGTGGCGTTTTCCTGGGCGTATTGCCAGGCCCTGGAGGGGATGAGCGGCTGCACGATCCCGCCCCGGGCCGTCTGGCTGCGCGCCGTGTGCCTCGAGCTCGAGCGGCTCGCCAACCACCTCGGTGACCTCGGAGCGCTGGGGAACGATGCCGGCTTCGCGTTCGGACTGGCACAGTTCTCCCGGCTCAAGGAGAACCTGCTGCGGGCGGTGGCGGCAGCGTTCGGCCAGCGCTATCTGTTCGACGTGGTGGTGCCGGGCGGCATGGCGGTCGATCTGTCGGCGGCCGCGGTGCGCGAGCTGACCGGGGCGGTGCGCGCGGTGTGTGCCGAGACGCTCGAGCTGCGCGGCATTTACGATGAACACGAGGGTGTGCGTGACCGTTTCACCGGCGCCGGTCGCCTCGAGCGCGAGCTCGCCCTGCGGCTCGGCGTGCTCGGGCTGGTGGGCCGCGCGAGCGGAATCGCCCGGGATGTGCGCGTGGACCTGCCCTGTCCGCCGTACACGCAGCTCACCGTCGCGAAGGCCGTGCAGCCGGGTGGGGACGTCGCCGCCCGGGTCGCGGTGCGCTTCGAGGAGGTGCGCGAGTCGGGCGGACTGTTGGGTCGGCTGCTGTCGGATCTGCCGCCGGGCCCGCATGCGATCGAGGCGCGGGCGCCGGCGGACGGCGATTTCGGCGTGGGTCTCATCGAAGGCTGGAGGGGGCCGGTGCTGGTGGCGTTGCTGGCGGGCCCGGAGGGCTCGATCCGCCGCTGTCATCCTCACGATCCGTCGTGGCACAACTGGCCGGCGCTGGAGTACGCGGTCCTCGGCAACATCGTGCCGGATTTTCCGCTCATCAACAAGTCGTTCAACCTGTCCTACAGCGGCGTGGACCTCTGAGCAGCCCAGATGCTGAAGACATTGCGCAAGATCGCGTCCGTCGGGGTGCTGTCGCAGCAGGCGCCGCGGCCCGATGAGCTGCTGCGCCTGCGCCGCGCGCTCGACGCGCGGATCACCGCGGTGCTCGGCAGGGCGTTGTGCATCCGGCACGTGGATGCGGGCTCCTGCAACGGCTGCGAGCTCGAGATCCAGGCGCTCGGCAATCCGTACTACAACATCGAGGGTCATAACATCCGGTTCGTCGCCAGCCCGCGGCACGCTGACCTGCTGCTGGTCACGGGCCCGGTGGTGAAGAACATGGAAGGCGCGTTGCGGCGGGTCTACGCGGCCACGCCGGATCCGAAGCTGGTCGTGGCGGTGGGGGACTGCGGCTGCACGGGCGGGATGCTC
>JAKAFQ010000669.1 GCA_021817875.1 Pseudomonadota bacterium | reverse complement strand
TTCGGCGCGCTCGGCGAGAACAGGCTCGTCGTTAGTTTGGCCGTGTTACTTACGACGTGAACTTTCGGGACAGTGGGCGTCGACCCTCATCTCGCGGTGAGGCGCAAGTCGGGACGGCTGCCCCGGAGTGCCCTTTTTGCGTGACGCATTTCTCAAGTTATAGCTAACGCTACTCGTCGCTCGAACCGAATTACACGACTTACCCGTCCACAATGGGACGCCGCGGCGCGAAAAATGTCTTGACAGATCCGCGTTTGGGGGGGTAACTATTTATTGCAGGGAGGGTATTAAGCCATGAGCAGGCTATTTTCCGGAGCGCAATTGCTGGGGATTGTTGTGTCTCTCGCTGCGATGTCTTACGCGGTCGCAGGCGTCGGCCAGGTACGGCACCGCATAGCGCCGCGCACCGTTTCTCCACAAATTTGCGCGGTATGCTGCGCTTCATCCTTTAACTGCGGTTCCGGGACGGGTTGTAACCTCAAGTACCGATGCGCCGACCAGGGCTGTGGCGCGGACTATGTGTGCACGGCGAGGTGATTCGGTGACCGCTAGCTGCTCTCGGAGGTGAGTCAGTGTTTCGTCCGGTCACCGTCGTCGTCGCTCTGCTTGCGTCGGCCGTCTGGCCGATCGCGCGAGCGCAGCGCGTAAGGCCGGCGCGTCGCAACGAGCCGGAGTTCGCCCGCGTTGAGGTGTTGGCCCAGAGCGTTGGACCCGCCTTCGGGTCCGACGCGCTGCTTAGGATGTCGGGTATTGATGCCGACAGAGTCTCGCAGCGGCGGGCGATCGAGGAAGCATTCACGCGCGCGGCGACTGTACAGCCTGAGTTCCCGCTCGTGCCCGTGCCTGTCGGGTTCACCGACAGCGTGCCTGCGATGGCGGCGATTTCGTCCCGGCTCGGCGTTGACCGGTTGTCGTTACAGACTCGCGCCGTCGAGGCGATGGCGGCCATCGATCCGCAGCGCGCCAGGCGGATGTTTGAGTCGATCACGATTCCAGCGCCGCCTGTGGCTACGTGCCAGGAGCTGACCGTGCCTGACCCGAAGAGCTATTACACGGCGATGACTGGCGTTGCCGGCGCCGCCTTCGAAAGGTCGAAGAAGGGCGCTGCCGCGCGCGACGAGTTTGTTCTGGCTCATCTCGATGGCATTGTCTCCGCCGGCCAAGTCCTGCCGGCGGCGAGGGTGTTGGCGGAAGCGGGGCTGAGCGCCGCGGCGCTCGAACGCGGCCTGACTTCGCTGGGAAACGCGGTCCGGGGTCTTGAGCGCGATGACCGGGCCTTCACGCTCCTGGTGCTCGGCGAGGAGGACGGGACGGAGTTAGACGCGCTCGACCGGGCGTGCCGGACCGCGGGCGTGTCTACGGCAGTGTTCCTGCAGTCGATGTACCGTTTTCTTGCGTCCAACCTGGCGGCGGAGCGCTGCTCGGACACCGGAACCGACGCCCAACTACGGGAGCGGCAGTCGAACGCATTGCGGCGTTTTGACTCGTTGGCGCAGGCGGTGCTTCCCAGCTACCGGCCGCTCCTCCTCGCACCCGTTGATCGAAAGTACGAGACGGCCGCGGCGGCGGACGATCTGTGGACGGGAGACGCGCAGTATCGCGGCTTCGTTCAGCGGATTGAGAAGATCGGCGATATGCCCGAAGGCGTCGAGCGGGACAACGAACTGCGACAGACGGCCAGCGATGTCGCCGAGTGGGCCAAGCCTCTAAATACGAGTGAGCGTGCGTATTTTCAGGTTAAGTGCGGTGTGTTCTACCGCTTGCTGCGCACAGCCGGGAGCCAGCGAGGTGCCGAGGGGGTTGCCGACGCATACGTCGCGTTTCTTTCCGCAAGCCATGGGGAGGAAAACGATTATCCCGCCGAGTGGCTGTGGCAGGTGGATCAGCTTTTGCGGATGGCACGCGATCACCCGCTTGTCACGGAGACGGTCCGTGGTGACATGGAGCGGTCGTCCGATGGGACGCTTGCACTTGAGGCCGCGCTTGACAGGATGCTCGCTGCGCGAGTAAGGGATGGAACGAAATGACCATGCGCTCGTTGGCCGTCGTGTCGATGCTGCTAAATTTCCTGATGGCGGGGCTACTTTTTCGCCAGTCCAGGGGATACGTGAGCGCGGTGGAGGGCGGTCAGAGGGCTGCGCCCCTGTCGGGCGCGGACTTTGAGGGTAAGCCGGTGATCGTGGACTACTCGCTGGCTCCGATGACGATACTGTATGTTTTTTCTCCCTCTTGCCGGTGGTGCGAGATGAATCAGGGTAGCGCGGACCGGCTTGCCGAATCGGTCCACGGACGGGCACGGTTCATAGCGATCGCACTCGACCGTGACGGACTCTTCGACTGGCTTCAGGCGCATCGCCCGAGCTATGAGGTGGTGACAGATGCTCCGCGCCACCTCGCTCCCGGCGTCGATGTAGGATCGACGCCGGAGACCATAGTTATTTCCCGGAACGGGACTGTCGAGCGAATCTGGTACGGCCTCTACCAGGGGGAGACACTGCGAAGCATCGAAGCTTACTTCGGGGTAACGCTCCCGGAAACACCGACACCAAGGCAGTAAGAAGGGCATAGCAGCCTTGCTCCAGTTACACCCGGAACAGGACGCCTTCGGAGCGGAAGATGCGCGTGGCCGCGAGGAAGGCGAGCGTCGCGTAAGTGAGATTGGCGGCGCAGGCGGTCACAAAGACCGGCGTTGACACCGAGCCGAGGAAAACTCCTTTTACGATCTGGCAGACGTTGAAGATCGGGACGAGGGCGAGCGCCGGGGTGAGCTCGAGGCCGGGCAGCGTTCCGAGCACGGCGGGGAAGAGCACGGCCATGAGCAGAGGAGTCAAGTAACTTTGTCCCTCCTTGTAGCTTTTCGCGTAGAGAGAGACGGCCACCATCAGCGAGCCGGCGAGGACGGAGATTGGCGCGACGCTGAGCAGGATGAGGGAGAACGTGCGGGGGTCGAGCGGATTGAAGTTCGTTGCGTCGGGCACGATGCCGAAGCGCATGTAGCGG
>JAKAFQ010000668.1 GCA_021817875.1 Pseudomonadota bacterium | reverse complement strand
GCCACGGTCCTCGCGGGCCGCACCGACGGCGCGCAGCAGCGGCGAGGCACTCAGAAAGCCGGCCCACAGCACCGTCCGCGCGTCCCCGAGGACCCCGATGCGCGGCAGGACCGAGGCCAGCGAGGCCGCGCCCAGGTCGCGCGCGCGGGCCTGCACGGCGCGGTGCACCTCGATCCACAGTGCCGTCTCGGTCCCCGGCAGGGCACTCACGCCATCGGGATCGAGCTGCAACTCCAGGGCAAGACGGCTGGCGCGGCGCAGGTCGTCGGCGAGCGCTGCGCGGTTGACGAGCTCGAGATGTGCGGCCGCTTCGGCCGTACCGTCCTGCCACAGCAGCCACTCCTCGGCGGGCGACAACAGCCTCGGCAGGCGCCGTGCGGCAGCATCGCCCCCGGCGGTGACCGAGCGTGTGATTTCCCGGGTCAGCCAGCCCTCGAGGGGCAGGACATCCGGAGTCAGCCAGACCCGCAAACCCCGTGCGAGCTGGGCGGCGGCATACGCCAGGCTGAGGGCATGCGCACGCTGCCGGGACGGCACCACCACCGTGCCGCCCGCCTCGATCACCTCGCCGAGATGGGACGGAAGGCTTATCAAATCAATGTATTATAAATATATTTTAAAGTGAATACTTGCAACAGTTCACCGGAATCGGGCGCTCGCATCGAGCACCGTATGACCCGGGGGAGTCTGAGCGGCGGCATAGCTGGCGAGCAGGTCCTCGATCCGCGCGAAGACTTCGTGCAGCGTGGCGCTGTCGGGCAGGCTCGTCACCCGGAAGTGATTCCGGTACGGCACGTTGAAACTGATTCCGGGGGCGACGAGCACGTGTTTCTGCTCCAGCAGGTCGAGCGCGAAACGCTGGTCGTCGAAGCCCGGCAGCTCCTGCGTATCGACACCGATGAACGCGTACATCGCCCCTCGCGGCGGCGCCAGCCGCAGAAACCGGCTGCCCTGTACCGCGGACTGGATCGCGCGGCGCGACTCGTAGAGCCGTCCTCCGGGGGTCACCAGGTCGCGGATGCTCTGATAGCCCCCGAGTGCGGTCTGCACCGCCCATTGCGCCGGCGCATTGCTGCACAACCGCAGCGAGCTCAACAGGTCGAGCGCCTCGAGATAACCGGCCGCCGCGTGCGTGCGGCCGGAAAACGCCGCCCAGCCGACCCGGTAGCCGCAGGCCCGGTACACCTTGGAGAGCCCCGAGAGCGTCGCACAGAGCGTCTCGCGCACCAGAGTGGCCATCGGGACGAACTCGGCGCCGTCGTAGAGCATCTGGTCGTAGATCTCGTCGCTGAACACCACGAGATTGTGCCGCTCGGCGAGCCGCGCCAGCGCCTCGAGCACCGCCCGCGGATAGACCGCGCCGGTGGGATTGTTGGGGTTGATCACGACGATGGCGCGGGTGCGTGCCGTGACCAGCCGGGCCACCTCCTGCGGATCGGGCACGAAGCCGTTCTCCGGCCGGCAGGGGTAGTGCACGGCGCGGCCGCCGTTGAGCGTCGCCGCCGCGGTCCACAGCGGATAATCGGGACTCGGCACCAGCACCTCGTCGCCGTCGTTGAGCAGCCCGCGCAGCACCAGGTCGATGAGCTCGCTCACCCCGTTGCCGATGAACACTTCCTCGGCGGTGACGCCGGTGACGCCCCTCGCCTGCTGCTGCATCACCACCGCTTCGCGCGCCGGAAAGATACCCTTCTGGTGGCAGTAGCCTTCGGCCTCCGCCATGTTCTCGATCATGGCGAGGCGCATGGTCTCCGGGGTGCGAAAGCCGAACGCGGCGGGATTGCCGATGTTGAGCGAGACGATCTCGTAGCCCTGGCGCTCGAGCTCGTGGGCGCGCCGGGCGAGCCGGCCGCGAATCTCGTAGCGGACGTGGCGCAGGCCGTCGCTCGGCCGGATCAGGGTTTCCGGTGTCATGATGCCCGAAGCATACCAGGGGAGGCTCAGCTTGGCCTGTGCGCACGAGCGGCGCAGCCGCCGAGCACGGTCCACGGTCCCGAAAGCGCTGACAGGCGACCCAACGGCCGACGAGATCCGCCCGGATGTGCCGCCGGAGGATGCCCCGGGGCGTGAGGTTCGCGGCCCGCGCCGCCGTCCAATATTACCGCGAACCTCTGCTATATTGCGCGGGATTCTCCTGGCATCGGGCAGAGTGATGAAACGTATACTGGTCGGCATCAAGCGCGTTGTGGACTACAACGTGCGCATTCGTGTCAAGCCGGACGGCACGGGGGTGGTGAGCGAAGGGGTGAAGATGAGCGTCAACCCCTTCGATGAGATCGCGCTCGAGGAGGCGTTGAGGCTGAAAGAGCGCGGCGCGGCGGAGGAAGTGATCGTGGCGAGCGTCGGGCCGTCCGATTGCCAGCAGCAGCTGCGCACCGGGCTCGCCATGGGCGCGGACCGGGCACTGCACGTGCACAGCGATGCCCCGATCGAGCCGCTGGTGGCCGCGCGGGCACTGCTGAAGCTCGTCGAGCGCGAGCAGCCCTTTCTGGTGCTGCTCGGCAAACAGGCCATCGACGATGACAACGGACAGACCGCGCAGATGCTCGCGGCGCTATGGAACCGGCCGCAGGCGACCTTTGCCTCGAAGCTGCAGATCGAGGCCGATCGGGCCACGGTCACCCGCGAGGTCGATGCGGGGCTCGAGACGCTCCAGATCGATCTGCCGGCGGTGGTCAGTGTCGATCTGCGGCTCAATGAGCCGCGCTACGTGAAGCTGCCCGACATCATGAAGGCGAAGAAAAAGCCGCTCGAGACGCTGCCGCTCGCCGAGCTCGGGGTCGAGGCGCGGGTGCGCCTGAAGCCGCTGCGCTTCGAGCCGCCGCCACAGCGCCAGAAGGGCATCCGGGTGAAGGATGCCGCCGAACTCCTCGCCGCCTTGAAGCAAAAGGGTCTGCTGTAAATGAGCCACCGAGTCCTGATCCTCGCCGAGCACAGCCAGAATCAGCTGAGTATCAACACGGCCAAGTGCGTCGCCTGTGCCGCGCTCATCCCCGATGCC
>JAKAFQ010000667.1 GCA_021817875.1 Pseudomonadota bacterium | reverse complement strand
CCCGCCCGGCTGAGGCGCCCCGATGCGGCGGGCTCGCCGTCCCGCGCGCGGCCGGTTGCATTGCAGCCCCCGCCAGGGCGGCGCGCGCGACACGGTACACTGCCGCCCATGTCCCCGCTTCGCGAACTCACGGCCGCCCTGCGCCGGCCCTCGATGCAGATCGCGCTCATCGTCGCGTGCGCGAATTTCATGCAGAACCTCGATTCGACCATCCTCGTCACCGCGCTGCCGGCGATGGCCCACAGCTTCGCGACCAACACCGCGCGGGTGAGCGAGGGCATCACCGCCTACGCCCTGGCGGCGGCGGTGTGCATCCCGGCGAGCGCCTGGCTCGCCGAACGGCTCGGCACGCGCAACCTGTTTGCCGCGGCGATCGGGCTGTTCACGCTCTCCTCGCTCGCCTGCGGCCTCTCGGGCAGCTTTGCCGGCTTCATCGGCGCGCGCCTGGCGCAGGGCGGCTCGGCGGCGATGATGGGACCGGTCGGACGGATGATCGTGCTGCGCAACACCGACAAGCGCGAGCTCATGCAGACGCTCTCGACGCTCATCTGGCCGAGCCTGTTCGCCCCGGTCATCGGGCCGGCCCTCGGCGGCTTGCTCACCCAGGCGCTGTCCTGGCCCTGGATTTTCTACGTCAACCTGCCGGTCGGGATCGCCGCCATCGCGCTCACGCTGGCGGTGATTCCGAACCACCGGGCCGAAGAGCACGCCGCGTTCGACCACCGCGGGTTCGTGTTGCTCGCCCTCGCGGTGGGCTGCCTCAGCTATGGACTCGACCTGATCGCCGGACGACAGGTCGACGTGCCGCTCGCGCTCGGCCTGATCGGCGCGGCGGTGGCCGCCGGCTACGCCGCGGTCCGCCACCTCGATGCGAGCGCCGCGCCGCTGGTGCGTCTCGATGTGCTGCGCCGGCGCGAGTTCTTCGTCGCCACCGTCTCCGGCGGCGGCGTGACGCGCGCGGCGATCAGCGCCACGCCGTTCCTGCTGCCGCTGATGCTCGAGGTGGGCTACGGCTACTCGCCGCTCGATGCCGGGATGCTGCTGCTGGTGTACATGCTGGCGAACCTGCTGATGAAGGCCGTCAGCAACCCCATCATCCGCCGCTTCGGCCTGCGCCGCGTGCTGATGGTGAACGGGCTGATCGTCAGTGCCGGCATCGCCGCCTGCGCGCTGCTCGCGCCGGGGCTGCCCATGGCGCTCACCGCGCTGGTGCTGCTGATCGCCGGCGCCAGCCGCTCGCTGCAGTTCGCCGCGATGCTGTTCACCACGTTCGCGGACATCTCCCACGAGGAGCGCGCACCGGCGAGCGTGCTGTCCTCGCTGATGCAGCAGATCGGCATCGCGGTGGGCGTGGCGGCCGCGGCGCTGATCCTGAACTTCAGCCGGCTGCTGCGCCACGCGGCGAGCCTCGCGGCCTTCGATTTCCGTCTCGCCCTGGTGCTGATCGGCGGCCTGAGCACCCTCGCCGTGTTCGCCTACGCGCGCCTGCCGGAGGGCACGGGAGCCGAGATGAGCGGCCAGCGCCTGGCGGGTTAGCCACGCGCCCGCCCGGTGCGCTCAACCCGTCGCGCCGTCCCGCGCCAGCCGCTCGAGCCAGCGGTACAAGCCGTACACGAGGGCGGCGAACACCGCCCCGCCGAGCGCCATCGAGGCGGCGGCGAACGGCCGGCCGACGAGGGCGATGGGCGCGGCCCGGCCGGTGAACACCACCACCGCCGAGAACACCACCCCGAGCAGGCTCTCGCCCACGATCAGCCCCGAGGCGAGCAGCACCCCGAGCTGCTTCAGCGCCGCGCCCCGCGGCCCGTGCCCGGCGCGGCGGTTGAACCAGGCGCCCGCCAGGGATCCGACCACGATCATCAGCGTGCTCGAGGTCGGCAGGTAGATGCCGAGACCGACGGCGAGCGGCGGCAGGCTGAGCGGCCGCGGCAGGCGCGAGAGCAGCGCATCGAGCCCGATGCTCGCGAGCCCGATGCCGCCGCCGACCCCGATCGCGCTCCAGTCGATGTTGTGTTGGATCACGCCCTGGGCGAGCGCCGAGATCAGCCCCGCCTGGGGCGCCGGCAGCGCCCGCGCCGGATTCACGCCCGGGGCCCCGAGGAAACCGTAGGCATGATTGACCAGGTCGAGCACCGGGGGAATGACCAGCGCGCCGGCGATCACCCCCACCACCAGCGCCCACTGCTGCCTCGAGGGCGTGGCATCGACCAGCTGCCCGGTCTTGAGGTCCTGCAGATTGTTGTTGGCGATCGAGGCGACCGCGAACACCACCGCGGTGACGAACAGCGCGAACGCCACCAGCGCCCGGCCGGCCTCGGCCGGCAGCTCCGAGCGGACCCCGAGCACCAGCAGCAGCCCGAACAGCACCACCACCAGGATGCCGATCCCCGAGAGCGGGCTGTTCGATGAGCCGATCAGGCCCGCCATGTAGCCGCACACGGTCGAGACCAGGAAGCCCGCGACGGCGATGAAGATCACCCCGCCCACGGCGAGCGGCAGCGCGACGCGGCCGAGACCGCTGAGGCGGCAGAAATGCCACAGCAGCCCGGCCACCGGCAGCAGGCAGGCGAGCGACACCAGGCCCACCGTGCCGATGGGGATGTCGTGCTCGGTACGCGGCAGGGCGTGCGCGCCGCCTGTCCTGCGGGCCCGGGACGAGGCCAGGGCGCCCGCCAGTCCGCGCAGCACCGGCTTCACCAGCATCCCCAGCGTCCACAGCGCCGCGACACCGATGGTGCCCGCGCCGACGAACCGCACGTAGTGCGCCCAGGCCCCCTGCGCCGCGGCGGCGGCCGCACCCGCCGCCGGGTGTGCCAGCAGGAAATGCGGCACACCCCAGCCCCAGCCGATCAGCGCCCCGAGCAGCATCGCGAGACCCACCGCCGGGCCCACCAGGTGCCCGATGGCGAACAGCGCAAACGAGAGCGCGAAATCAAAGCCGCTGGCGGCCCCCGAGCGGCCGATCCGGAAATACCGCACGACATCGCTTGTGAAGATCTGG
>JAKAFQ010000666.1 GCA_021817875.1 Pseudomonadota bacterium | reverse complement strand
TGCCGCGGGTGTACCTGCCGCGGCGCACGGGCGCCTGTGCCAGCAGCTCACGGCATTCCTCGAGCGTCAGGGACTTCGGGTCGCGGTCCTTCGGGATCTTGGCGTTTTTCACCTTGTCGGTGATGTAGGGACCGTAGCGTCCGTTCAACACCTGGATGTTGTCGACGCCGAAGTCACTGATGATCCGGTTGGCATCGGCCTCCTGCTTCAGGCGGATGACCTCCCGTGCGCGCTCCAGAGTCACGGTATACGGATCGTCCTCCTTCAGCGACACGTACTTGCTGCCGTACTTGAGATACGGCCCGAAGCGCCCGATGTTGGCGATGATGGGCTCGCCATCGGCGTTCTCCCCGAGGGCGCGCGGCAGCTTGAACAGCTCGAGCGCCTCGTCGAGCCTGATCGAATCCATTTTCTGGCCCGGACGCAGCCCCGCGAACCGCGGCTTCTCGGCGTCGTCCTTGGTGCCGATCTGCACGAATGGTCCGAAGCGGCCCATGCGCACGCTGACCGGCTTGCCGCTCCCCGGGTCGGTGCCGAGCTCGCGCGCCTGAGCGACCTGCTCGCGCGTGACGTTCTTTTCGGTCTGTTCGACCTGATGGATGAAGGGCTTCCAGAACTTCTCGAGCGGTGCGGTCCAGGTCTCCTCGCCGCGCGAAACCGCATCCAGCTCGTCCTCCATCGCCGCGGTGAAGCCGTACTCCACGTAGCGGTGGAAATGGTCGGTCAGGAAACGGTTGACGATCTTGCCGATGTCGGTGGGAATGAAGCGCCGGTTGTCCATCTCGACGTATTCTCGATCCTGGAGGGTCGAGATGATGGTGGCGTAGGTCGAAGGGCGGCCTATGCCGTGCTCCTCGAGCGCCTTGACGAGCGAGGCCTCGCTGTACCGCGGCGGCGGCTCGGTGAAGTGCTGCTCGGCGCGCAGTGTCAACAGATCGACGCTGTCACCTTCATTCAGCGGCGGCAGTGCGTGCTCGTCCTCGTCCGCCTTGGTATCGTCCGTGCCCTCCTGGTAGACCGAGATATAGCCGGGCTTGACCAGCGTCGATCCGGTGGCGCGCAGCACATGCCGCTCGGGCGAATCGGGGCCCGCGACCATGTCGGCCGCGACGGTGTCGAATACCGCCACGGCCATCTGCGACGCCACGGCGCGCTTCCAGATGAGCGCGTACAGGCGATAGAGATCACCATCTATCCTGCCCTCGACCTCGGCGGGCGTGATCGATGCCGAGGTCGGCCGGATCGCCTCGTGTGCCTCCTGGGCGTTTTTCGACTTCGTCTTGTAGACACGGGGCTCTTCCGCAACGGCGTCCGCACCATGGAGTCGACCAGCCACTTCGCGGATCTCCCGCACGGCTTCTGCCGCCAGGTTGACCGAGTCGGTGCGCATGTAGGTGATCAGGCCGATGTTGCCCTCTCCGAGATCGACGCCTTCATACAGCTGCTGCGCCAGGCGCATGGTCCGCCGGGCGTTGAAGCCGAGCTTGCGCGCGGCCTCCTGCTGCAGAGTGGAGGTGGTGAACGGCGGTGCGGGTGTGCGGCGGCGCTGTTTGCGCTCGACGGCGAGCACGCGCAGCCGGCCCGGCCGTTGGCCGTCGGCCGCCTCGATGGCGGCGTTTCCGATCGCGCGCTCCACCTCCCGGGCCTGGGTCTCGCTGGTGAACGAAAACTGCTCCACTTTCCTGCCGCGGTACTCGAGCAGTCTCAGCGGGAAGGGCGCGGCGCCCTGCCCCGAGCGACCGGACGTGCCGTCGGGGCTGGAGGGCCGGCCAGCAGGGACGCCCGTCGCCAGGGCCTCGGCGCATTGCGCCTCGCCTTCCAGCGTCCAGTATTCCCGGGCGACGAACGCGTCGATCTCCGCCTCGCGTTCGCAGATCATGCGCAGCGCCGGGCTTTGCACCCGGCCCGCGGACAGGCCGCGCCGGATCTTTTTCCACAGCAGCGGCGAGAGATTGAAGCCCACGAGGTAATCGAGAGCGCGGCGGGCCTGCTGCGCGTTGACCAGATCCAGCGACAGGTCGCGCGGCCGTTCCACCGCCTGCCGGATCGCGTTTTTCGTGATTTCGTAGAACACCACGCGGTGCACGGCCTTGCCGTCGAGGTCGCCGCGGGACTGCAGGATCTCCCTCAGGTGCCAGGCGATGGCCTCGCCCTCGCGATCCGGGTCGGTGGCGAGGTAGAGCGCCTTGGATTTCTTCAATCCCCGGGCGATGCTCTCGACGTGACGCTCGTTCTTCTCGAGCACACGGTACTGCATGCTGTAGCCACGCTCGGGATCGACGGCCCCTTCCTTCGGGACCAGATCGCGGACATGGCCGTACGAGGCCAGCACCTCGAAGTTCTTGCCCAGATATTTCTTGATGGTTTTCGCCTTGGCGGGCGATTCCACGACAACCAGGTTCTCTGCCATGTCTTGCTGCGATCCGCTCAATGCCGCATGGATGAGCGCTCGCCGGCCATCAGGGCCTCGAAGCGCGCGAACGCCGCGTCCTGCTGGGGTTGGATGGACAGCACCAGGAGCACCACCCAGCGCAATTGCTCGAGCGAGGGTTCCTCGACATCGAGCGCCAGGGTGCGCTCGATGACCAGCTCGCGCTGCCCGGGGGAGAGCACCCCGTCGCGGTCGAGCCGGGCGAGGAAGGTCCGGCACGGCGTTGACAGCCGGCCCAGCTCGGCCCGGGAATAGACCCGCAGCGGGCGCGGCGCGTTGCCCGGTCCCGGGGGTGGTCCGTCGAACGCCGCCGGGCCTTCGGTGCCGGCGGCGAGCACCGACAGCCACTCCATCGCCTGCATCACCTCGCTCACGGTGAAGCCGCGCCGGACAAGCTCGGCGAGCATCGCTGTCCGGCCGGGGATGTCCGCCGGGTCCGACGTCATGTATTGGTCGTAGACGCAGATGAGGACGTCGAGAACGCAACCGTTTGTCATTTAATCAAGAGTCATCTGTTGAGTCGGCCATAGCGACCGCCGGGATACGGCGCGACGCATCCCTGCAGCTCCAGGATCA
>JAKAFQ010000665.1 GCA_021817875.1 Pseudomonadota bacterium | reverse complement strand
TTTGCCGATACGACGATCAGCATGTCGGAGTTCAAGAAGAACCCCGCAGCGGTACTTCGTGAGGCGGGAAACCGCCCCGTGGCGGTACTCAATCACAATAGGCCGGCGTTTTATATGGTGGATCCGGCACTCATGGAAGCCATGCTCGAGGCACTTGGCGATCGGGAGTTGCTCAATCTGGTGCGCACCCGGATGAGCGATGGTGCCGAGCCGATCGAGGTCGATATTGACGAGCTCTGAGCAGCGGCCGAAGCACAAGTACCGCCTGCTGTTTCACCCCGAGGCTCTGAAGGAGTGGAACGCGCTTGACGGCTCGATCAAGAAACCGCTGAAAAAGTTGCTTGCCAAGCGGCTCGACAACCCACACGTGCCGGGAGGCTCCTTGCACGGCGATCTGATTGGCTGTTACAAAATCAAGCTCAATAAGCAAGGCGTCAGGATGGTCTACCGCGTCGAAGACAATGCGCTGATCGTGATGGTGATGGCTGTAGACCGTCGCGAAGAGAGCCTCGTGTATCGGTCCGCGCTCGCTCGTTTGGTAGACACAGTCAAGGCATTGACCACCACTGCGAAGACGGCACTTGCAAGAGAAGCTCCGGCGCGGCCTGCAAGCCGGCCCCCCAATCGCGCGAAGAAGTAGTCGTCAAATCCTCTCACCCAAGCGGACTGAACTTGCCAGGCACATCCAGGCTCATTTTCTGGAGCGCCGCGGTTTAAGCCGCCGTGGACACCGAAGAAGAACTCGCGGGCGCCTTGGGTGCGCTGCAGCGCCGCAGCCCGGAGGAGCTTTCCGCCTTCATCGTTTCCCTGCTTTGCGGCGCGCCTCCGGGCGTCCAGTCCTATGCCGCGGCCTTCATCGCTGCGGCGGATTCCTCTAAGGTCGCGACCATCGTTCGCCGCGAGATCAGCGCGCTGCGCGTGGGGGAGCGCGAGTACGACGCGCGCCACCGTCGCAGCGCCGAGATCGTTGCCCGCGCAGGCTACACCCTCGGAATCATCGAACGGGTCGTGCTGCCGAGCGATGGAGCGCTCGCTCGAAAGCTTCTATGCGAGCTGCTCGACGCGGAGCAGCAGATTGCGGAGCAGGCCTACGAGGACGATTACGGCGCTGAGGAGTTATTTGCGCGGGTGCGGAGCCTGCTCAGCGCGAGCACCGAGCGCTGACGGCTCAGTGCAAATTCAGTGCAGTGCGCTACTCGTCAAGCCTCGCCGGCATCCCTTCTTGCGCTCGCGGAGCCTTCGGCATATGCCATTGAATCAATTACTTGCGAGGTGGCGGAGGGCGTGTGCTCGAGCCGCGGCGAGCACTCGGCGCCCAAATGCATCGCTCCGCCGCGAAGCGGCGCGATCAGGAGGCGGGCTTCTCGACGAGATGCTCGGCGATCAGTTCCACGAGGCTCGCAAGGCCCCCATCCCACTTCCAGTGCGCTTTGCTTTCATCCATCGTCAGGCGGCAGTTCGAGCAGGCCGAAACCATCGTCTTCGCCCCGCTTTTCTCCACCTGGTCCATTTTGAGCTTGAAGACCTGGTAGCGCAGGTTGGCCGCGCGCCCGATGGCCTGTACGCCGCCGCCACCACCGCAGCACCAGTTCTCATTGCCCGTCGGTGTCATTTCGTGAAAGTCGGTGGCAAAGTCCTGCAGCAGATAGCGCGCATCGGCCGTCGCACCGCCGCGCCGCGAGATCTGGCACGGATCGTGGTAGGTGATCGGCTCGGTGAGCGGCTTCAGGTGCAGCTTCCCGGCGCGTTTCAGCTGAGCGAGGTACTCGGTGATGTGCAGCACTTCGAACGGCAGGGGACGGCCGATCATGTTCGACGCTGACCACCGCAGTACGCCGAACGCGTGTCCGCACTCGGGGATGATGACGGTCTTGGCGCCGATGCCCTCGGCGGCCGCGACGATCCGCTGGACCATCGTCTTGGCGATGTCGGCCTTGCCGGCGAGGTAGCCGAAATTGGTCGCCTCATAGCCCTTGGTGCTGAGCGTCCAGCTGACGCCGGCATGATTCAGCAGCTTGGCCATCGAGGCCACCGAATCAGGGTACTTCATCGTCTCGACCGATGAGAGCGTCAGGAGTACATCGGCTTTGGGTCGATCGAGCGGGATCTCGACCTCGTGCTCGTCGGCTATCCACTCGATCCGTTCGCGCAGCTTCTCCGGGGTGACCCCGAGCGGGCTGCCGTGATCGCGGGAGCTGTCGGCTGCCGCGAACAGGTCGGCAGGACCGAGACCCGCAGCGACCCAGGCCTGGCGCGCTTCCCCGACGATCGAGGCGATGTCGATGCCCATCGGACAGGCCATCGTGCAGCGGCCGCACATCGTGCAGCTGTCGAACAACAGCTCCTCCCAGTGCTGCAGATCCTCCGCGCTCACTCTGGGTGCTAGTCCGAGCAGGGCGAGCGGAAACTTATTGCGGCGGTGGGCCTTGGCGATCGGGAACAGCTTGTAGGCCGGCGTGTGCTTCGGGTCGCGCGAGGCGACGTAGAAATGGCAGGCCTCGGCGCACAACCCGCAGTGCAGACACCCCTCGAGATAGGTCGCGAGATGCCCCTCGGTGTGCGCGAGAAACTTGCGGGTCGCGGCATTCCGATCGATCACGGTGGTCATGGGGCGGTCCTCTAGCGCACCCGCAGCTGCATCAGCTCCTCGCCGTGCGCGTCAACGACGTGGACGGCGCAGGCGATGCAGGGGTCGAAGCTGTGGATGGTGCGCTGAATCTCCAGTGGTTGCTTCGGATCGAAGATCGTATGGCGGTCCATGAGCGCCGCCTCATAGGGGCCGGGCTGGCCGCTGGGGTCGCGCGGACCTGCGTTCCAGGTCGAGGGAACGACCGCCTGGTAATTCTCGATGCGCTCGTCGCGAATGACGATCCAGTGCGCGAGTGCGCCGCGCGGCGCTTCCATGAAGCCTACGCCGCGAGCCTCGCGCGGCCAGGTCGCCGGATCCCACTTCGCCTCGGAATGCACGGCCAGATCACCCGCCTTGATGTTCCCGGTCAGCTCGGCGAAC
>JAKAFQ010000664.1 GCA_021817875.1 Pseudomonadota bacterium | reverse complement strand
CGATATCCCCTGCATCAACGGCGCCACTACGCGCACCCAGGCCAGCGACTTCATCGAGGCGTGGAACCGCGGCGACCTGCCGATGCTGATGGTGCACCCGGCGTCGGCTGGGCACGCGCTGAACCTGCAGAAGTTCAACGCCCGCCACGTCGGGTACTTCTACATCCCGGACGACTACGACCACTACGATCAGTCGTTTCGCCGTGTGTGGCGGCAAGGCAACAAGGCCAGCTTCGTCATGCGCCACCACTTCATCGCCAGGTCGACGGTGGACGAGCCGAAGATGCGCAACCTGAAGCGCAAGGGCACCGAGCAACGCAACTTCCTCGATGCCATGAAGGAGTACTGCGTGAAGAAGTACGGCCAGATCCCTGCGTCGGGCAGGGTTCGACGCCCTTAGACTAGGCAGTTTATAATAAAGACAGGCGACAGAAGGAGCGCCTGATTATGACATACGCAGAGTTTGCACATCTGAAGATCGGCGACCGGGTGACGGTAGCCACCACCGGAGACAAGTACAGCGGAGCCGAGGGCGTGGTGGCCGGATTCCTGGACGGACGCGTGAGTGTGCAGTGGCCGGACGGGCAGGCGTTCTTCTACCCGCTGCACATGGCGCAGCGTGCCGAGGCCAAGGACCAGGTCTTCAACCTGCGCGGCGCGTGGCGACTGATGTGGCACGGCGTGGTGCCGGCCACCACGTGGCGCGACAAGGGCGCGGCCGAGGCGCAACTGGCACTGCTGCGCAGCGGGCACTCGGTGCTCTGCGCCGACGGCAGCCTGCGCCACGTCGGCGCAGGACGGGTAGAGGTGCGGCATGCCCGGTGAAACGATGGTGGTGCTGTGCCTTAATGACTTTCCGGTCGGTGTCTACGCTACTTGTGACGCGGCTGACGCAGCGGCCCTGGCGGACTGGCGCCGTCGCGAGCCGCTCTGGGAATTTCACGCGCTGACCTTCGGCCAGGCGTATAACGGCCGCATCGGAGCCTACGCCAAATACCGCTACCACTCGCATGCGTTCGTGGTGAACGCGGAGGCGCAATTATGACGCTGGACAAGGTGCAAGCGTTCCCGCTGGAGCAGGCGTATCTGTGCGCCGACTGCCACACGGTGTGCAACACCGCGGCGCAGTGCCCGTCCTGCGCCGGCGTCAACGGGCTGCTGTCATTGTCAACGGTGCTGAACCGGGAGGAAAGGAGCGAAGAACATGGCGAAGATCGTAGTGGTGAGGCCGCCGGGCTGCGGATCGCTGAATATACGGGACCTGTTGACACCGATGTTTTCCGGTCCAGCTAGGCGCCGCCACCCGGACGCGAAGCGGCAGCGCAAGTCGCGTCAACGCGCCCGGGACCTGCGGGCGGCGAGGGAGCTGAAGGGCCGCTACGTGCCGCTCTGCTTCGTGGATCTGACGGTGTACGTGCGGCGGTACGAGCCGTGGGGCGAGTGGACCGGCCACCGCCGGTGGAGGGAGGTACCGTATGGGCGATGACCTCAAGGGCCTGCTCAAGGATTGGGCCGCGGTCAAGGACTTCGTCTTCGCCGGCAACGCCGTGTTCACGCTGCGGTCAACCAAGACCGGCGCGCGGTACACCTACAAGGTGCGGGCGAAGAAGGAGGACCTGGAGCGCGGCGAGGCCGACGTCACGTACTTCGTCAACCTACTGCGCGGCCCGGACAACACGGCCGACTTCGCCTACGTCGGCGTGCTGCGCCGCGACATGGCGCTGCGGCTGACTTCGGCCTCGCGCATGGGGCGCGGCGCGCCAGCCGTCGCGGCACTGGTGTGGTTCCTGGACGCGATGAGGAACGGCCGCGCGGTGCTGCCGGTACCGTTGGAGGTGTGGCACGAGGGGCGGTGCGGCCGGTGCGGCCGGTTGCTCACGGTGCCGGAGTCGATCGGGCGCGGCATCGGTCCGGAGTGCGCGGGGAGGATGGCGGCGTGAAGAGAACGGAAGAGCACGAGGCTCTGGTGGATGACTTCGCGCACGGTATCGCGGAGCGGTCAAAGATCAGCGTGGTTCTGGTGGGAAGGAAGGCCGTGGTGTTCAAGGTCGCCGGGCACAGGGCGTTGATGGGCGCCCGCGGCTGCGGTATGGTGGATTACGTGCCTACCCAGCACCTGCTTGCGCGCAAAGGTCGTTGGTGGCTTTCGAACGACACGGTCATCAAGAAATGGGAAGGCCGCGTCGCGAGAGCAGCGCTGCAGAAAGCGTTCGAGGAGGCGGAGCTGTGAAGCACGAGGGATTCGCCTACGAGGTGTCGGCGCGGCTCTCGGTCACCAAGGCCGAGATCGACGCGCTGGTGAAGCTGTCCGGCTATCACCACGACGCGGCGTGCGTCGCCGCTGGGCTGCCAGTCGGCGCGCAGCACCCGAAGGTCGGAGCCGCGCGCGGGAACGGATTCCTGGTCGCGGCCATGCTCCTGTGCGACGACGCCGGCATCGTCGAGATCGTCTGGCCGTTCCGTCACCTCGACACCGCGCTGAAGATCCTGGAGATCCGCGGTGGCGTGAAGACGACGGTGAAGGAGCGGATCCTACTGGACGTGCTCGACGCCAAGGCACGCGCCGCGTGCGATGCCATCAACAAAGAACATGAACGACTGGAAAGGAGACGTTCGTAGCATGACTGTGATCAATTTCAACTTAGTGCCACTTCTGCAAGATGAGATGACGCGAGTATGGCATCGTGACTCACCGCACATCATCGAGCATCATGACGACATCTTGGTACTGATTCTCACCCAGCACCTGGCCAACTTTGAGCTCTGGCACCTGGAAGACGAAGCGCGCATGGCAGTGGACCTGGCAGAGGTTGGGCGGGTAAAGCGTGAGATCGACAAGACCAATCAGCGCCGCAACGATCTGGTGGCCCAGGTGGATGACGCACTGTACAACGAGCTGACGCAGAACCCGGAGGCATCGATGCACAGTGAGACACCGGGCATGATGATCGATCGGCTGTCCATCCTGAGCTTGAAGATATACCACATGAACGAGCAGACCCTGCGCAACG
>JAKAFQ010000059.1 GCA_021817875.1 Pseudomonadota bacterium | reverse complement strand
TCCGATCTCCAATGCTCAACCGGGCCCATCCTGCGCATGTTCCCGGTTTGGTGTCATTGTAGACCTTCCGCGAAAGGACCGTAGCTGCAGCGCCCGCGCGGTCGCGCGATGCCCCTTGCGCAGCGTTTGGATCACGAAGCGCACCTCCTCGGGGGAAACGCGGCGCGATCGAGGGACGTTCTGTGGTCGTGCACATCGTATTCGAAAGGCGGTGTCTCAAAAGCTCCTGCAGCGTTGCTCGAGCCTGCATCATACATCTGCACGGGTATTCTCAGGCCCTTGGCGCGACGATCGAGAACGGCTGCAGGGTTCCGCACGGCATGCCCCATGTCAGGAAGACTCTGCGCGATCTTCGCTCTCCGGTCGATGGCAACGATTCCGAAGCTGAACACTCCCGTGCGGCTCTCCGCGACATCGGCGCTCAAAGCTTCAGTGCGCTGTTCGGTTGCGATTTCACCGAAAATGGGCGTACTCTTTCGTCTCTTGCCACGCCGCACAAAATGTGCCCGATTCTTCACGAACGTCTCTCGCCATGAAGCAATTGAACGCTGTCCTCGATGGTGCCAATCGGACCTTGCGCGCAACAATCCGCCCCGGGTCTGCGCTCTGGGACACGGCACGGTTCGTGAAAAGGAACCTCGATAGGATCCGTTACCGGAATCCCGTGAATCGCCGCCGGTGGCGCGCCAATTCCAGGAAATTCGAAGACGCGCTCGATGCCCGCCAGCGGATCGTCAGAGATTTCTGGTTCATCCAGGTCGGCGCCTGCGATGGCGTCACGGACGATCTCATTCGGGAGCGCGTGAAGACCCATCGTTGGCATGGCATCCTGATCGAACCGCAACGGCATGAATTCGAGCGCCTGAAGCAGCACTACGCGGCGGAGGCTGACCGGCTGATATTCGAGAATGTGGCGATTGCGGCTGAACGAGCGGAACGGGTTCTATACAAGGTCAATCACGATCGGATCCAGGCCGATTTCCAGCGCGGTCTCGCCTCCTTCTTTCCGCTGAAAGGAGTCCACGATCCCGCGATGATCGCGACGGAAATGGTGCGTTGTGTCACCTTCGATGACATCTTGAGCCTCCACCCGGTGCCGCGCGTCGACCTGTTGCAGATTGACGTCGAAGGTTATGACTATGAGATCCTGAAGCTCGCCCACCTCGAACGCTTCAAACCCCGATTGATCCGCTACGAGCACAAGCATCTGAGTTTCCAGGATACCGCGGACTGCAAGGCGTATCTGCGTCGCAACGGATATTCGGTCCTTCCGATGGGGTACGACACGGGCGCGATTCTGCAGAATCCCCCGTCCGATCCTGCCTGACCGGCCTGTGCCCGATCGAAGGCGGCGGGACTCGGGCGCCTCCGCACCCTTACTGACATCCTCCGCCGACGCACGGCGCGACGAAGTCGTTGACAGCGCGCGCCCGGCCTCGAGGCGGTTGCGCCGAATTTGACTGCCCGACCTTGACCGATGGCGCGTGCGAGCATCCCGAGCTGCGCGAGGAGAATCCCGATGTGCATGCAGGTCCCGAGATCATTCGGGGCGGAGTCCGGGCCCACGTCAACGTGATCGCCGGTCCCGATTGCCTTCGGAGCGGTCTGTGGCCCTCACGCGTGCAGCCGCCGGACCGCCGCGGGCGCGAAAGCTGCGCCGGTCCGGTCATCCATGACGCGTCCTGCCGGCCTCCAAGGCCGACATCAGCCTCTCTGCCACGGCTTCCTCGTGCACCGCCACCGACCTGTCCGCGGTGAGCGCTTGCGAACGACGGCCATCTGCTCGCGGCGCCGCGTTTCCGCGGCCCGGATTGCGCCGCGCACTGAGCACCAGCTGATCCGGCATGCGGCCCGGGAGGCCATAGCCGGGCACCCGAGCCCGCAGATCGCTCGCGGGATGGCGTCTGTTGTCTTTGACGATCCCTCCATCGCGCGCCAAGGGGGTGGGGGCACGTATGTCGGTGAGTTACGCCGGATAATCCCCAGATCCACATGCACACGGCATGGGAATATTCCACGGCATGAAACGCTGTCCATGTTTACTCCGGTCCCGTCACGGCGCGTCTGCACAAAAGTGAGCACCGCCTTCCGCCAAGCAGCCGAGCCAGTTCCGACGTGAATAGTGCAGGACGAGCCAGCATCGCCTCATGCACGCCGCCAGCAGGATTCCGGCTGAGACAGTGTGCCTCCGCTAGCACCCCAGTCAATCCGCGTGGATCTGAGCGCCTGCCTGATCTTCAGTCTCCTCCGCGGATTGAAATCGCACCAAGCGCAGAGCCAAGGCAGGCAGGACGAGCAGCGTGAGGGCGGTCGAGCTGAACAGTCCGCCGAGAATCACCATCGCCATCGGCCCCTCGATCTCCTGACCCGGACGATGCGCACCCAGAGCCAACGGCAACAGGCCGAGCGCTGTCACCGACGCTGTCATGAGGATCGGCGCCAGCCGGTGCATCGCACCGAGCTCGGCTGTCTCCCGATTCCACGGCCGGCGCTCCTCGAACACCAGCGTTCGGTAGTGTGAGAGCAGCATGATCGCGTTTCGCAGCGTGATACCGAACACCGTGACGAACCCGACCGCCACGCCCAGCGAGACGGGCAGGCTCGCGACCCAGATCGCGGCGATGCCGCCCACGAGCGCAAACGGCACGTTCACGGCGAGTAGACCGACGGTGCGCGCGTCGCGCAGGGCGATGATGAGGAGTGCGAGAATCGCAACCAAGGCCAGAAGGAAATCCAGTGACAGTTGCAGCCGAGCCTGCCTTGATGCGGTCGCGGTGCCTCCGACGCGCAAGTAGTCACCCGACGCCAACGGCAGGCTCGCGAGTTCACGGCGGGCCAGAGAGACGAACTGCCCGGCGCGGCCCGTGACATTCGCCGTGACGACCTGCACGCGCTGAGCACCACGATGCAGGATCACGGATTGCCCTTCTCGCTCCCGGATGCGGGCCAGCTGCGACAGAGGCACAACCAAGCCTGTGGAGCTGACCAGCGGAACCTCACCCACGGCGGCCGGGTCATCCCGCAGCGCAGGCGGCAGCACCACGACGATCGGGAAGGATCGCCCGGCCGTGAACACGCGGCCTACCGTGCGCCCGCTGTAGCTCGTCTGGATGGCCCGCAAGACTTCCCCCGGAGTAAATCCATAGCGCGTCAGCGCCGCCCGATTGAGACGGATGGACAGCTCGGGCGTGCCCGGTGGCGCCTGGATCCGCACGCCCTCGGCGCCGGGGAGCCGCCTGAGTGCCGCCGCAACGCGCCGTGCGTCTTGGTTCAATCCGGCCAGATGAAGCCCGAAGATGGTCACGACGACCGGAGCGGTGACACCGGAGAGCGTCTCGTGAATGCGCTCGGTCAGGAAGGTGTTCGCCCACCAGCGCACGCCGGGCGCCCCTTTGACGGCAGCCAGGATCTTGCGCTTGGCTGCCGCGCTGTCGGCGTTTCCCAGGGCAGTCAGACCGATGTCGATCTCAGCCTTGTTGGTGAGGGCATTGCCGTTTGACAGATGCGCCCTGCCGACGTGCATCACCACATGAGCCACCTCCGGCAGCCGCTCGATGATGCCGATCGCCCGCTGCCCGACGCGCGTCGTCGCCGCCAGCGAGGTGCCGGGTGCCGTTTCGAAATGCACGATGAGATCGTTTTCGTTGAACTGAGGCAGAAAGCTCGTGCGCAGCGCCGGTACGCTCGCCAAGCCGAAGATCACGAGAATGACGGCCGAAGCGAATACGGCGCGGGAATGCCGGTCAACGAAGGCGAGCAGCCGGCTGTAGATCCGCTTTCCCCGTGCCAGCAGGGGCGGATCGGCGGGATCGAGCGCCGTGTGGCCGAGCAGCAGGGTGGCCAAGGCGGGCGTGACGGTCAGTGCCACGACGAGCGATGACAGAATGGCGAAGATATAGGCCAATGCCAAGGGCCGGAACAGCCGTCCGGCAACACCACTCAGGTAGAGCACGGGCAGGAAAATGAGCACGACCGAGAAGGTTGCGAAGATCACTGCCTGACGCACTTCCAGCGTCGCGCGCAGCATGACCTTGAACGCGCTCAGCGGGCGAGCCAGTCCACGGTTCTCACGCAAGCGGCGATGAATATTCTCGACGCCGACGACCGCATCGTCGACCACCTCACCGAGCGCAATCGCCAGCCCGCCGAGGGAGAGCGCATTCAGGCTGAAGCCGAGCCGCGTCAGGATCAGCGCGGCGGACAATAGGGAAAGCGGAATGGCGGTGAAGGAGATGACGGCCGTGCGCCAGTTGCGCAGCGCGAAGTACAGCACCACCAGGATCAGCACGCCACCGATCGCGAGGGAGTTGCGCAGGTTATGCAGCGCGGCATAGATGAAGGACGCGGGGCGCAAACCATTCGGCTGAACGGTGATCCCGTCACGCTTCAGGAGCGGCGCGAGCGTCGTCAACGCGTGATCCAGTCCGCGCGTCACGGCGAGCGTGTTCGCGCCATACTGCGAGCCGACGACGAGCAGCAGGCCCGGCCGCGTACCCACCCGCGCGCTACCGATCGGAGGCGGCGAGCCCTCAACGACCCGGGCGACCTCACCCAGAGTCACGCTGCGATGATTCCGGCGCAGGAGGAGGCTCCCGGCGAGAGCGTCCGGCGTCGTCGCCTGACCGTGGCTCATCAGGAACAGCTGCTGGTTCGGCGTGTCGACGACTCCGGCGCCACGGACAGCGCTCGCGGCGGTGGCGGCGGCGGTCAGCTGATTGAGCCCGGTATGCAGGGCAATCAACCTGCCGGGATCGAATTGCACCTGCAGCTGCTCGGGCCGGGAGCCGAAGATCACCACTTTCGAAACTCCCGGCACGGCGAGCATCGCCGGGCGGATCGTCCAGCGGGCGATTTCGGTGAGCTGCATCAGGGAGAGCTTGGGCGCCGTGAGGCCGATCGTAAGCGCGACACCCGTGGAAGATTGGAGCGGGGCCAGGACTGGTGTCGCTCCAGGCGGCAGCGTCGGTGTCAGCGATGCGAGCCGCTGCGAGACGAGCTGTTGATCGAGGTAGACCTGGGTGTCGCCATGGAAGACCGCCGTCACGACCGACAAGCCCTCCATCGACTGCGAGCGCAGGACCGAAAGCCCTGGAATACCATTCACCGCATCTTCAACGGGCGTCGTGACCAGCGCCTCGATCTGGCGGGGCGCGAGGCCCGCAGCGTTGGTGACGACGGTGATCGTGGGCTGGCCGAAATCGGGGAACACGTCAAACGGTGCTCGAATGACCGCCATCAGGCCCAGCGCGGTCAGTCCGAGAGCCGCGAGCAGGACAACCCAGCGGAAGCGCAGACAGAACTCGACGATAGCGCGCATCAACCCGATCCCTCAGTACTCAGCGCCATCGGCGGCCTGGCCGGCCTTCGCGGCTTTGGCCGCCGGCGGGGCTTGCGTAGCGGCCGAATACAGCAGCGCCGCCCCGCCGGTCACGATCCGGTCGCCGGGACGCAGCGCGGTTCCGGCACGCTCTGGCACGAAGTACCCATCGCCCGAGATAAAGGAGCTGCGAATGGAAACGGGCGCAAAAGACCCGGAGACGGTCTCGTGGAAAACGATCGGCTCGCCCTGGTGCCACACCACAGCCGAGCGAGGCACCCGGACGCCGGCTTTTCCTCCGGCGCTGCGAAGCGCGATCGCGAGCGGCGTGCCGATCGGCGCCGAGGTTGCCGCAGGCATCAGGTAGAACAGACTCTCTCCGGCAACTCCCGCTGCCGTGCGCGGCGCGCGGCCGATGAATCGCAGCCGGACCGTCTGTCCGTCGGGAGTCGTGGCCGCGGCCATCGCGGGTGGATGCCCCAGCGCCTGGCCAAGCGGTAGGCTCACTTCGACGAGGTCCGCAGCACCCGTTTCCAGATTCGGCAACGGCGCCCTCCCGGAGCATGCGTCGGCAGAGAGCTTTCGGCCCCAGTGGGCGAGCAGCCGCGTCTTCAACTGCACAAGCCTTGCGGTCGCCGTCTCGAGTTCCGCCTGCGCGCGTTGAAGGACCGCTTGGGAGACGTTGTGGTGGGCGCGGTAAAGGACGGCGGCACGCCGAGCCTCGCTGCGCGCGAGAGTCTCGACGGCACGCGCAGCGATGACCTGAGAGGCAGTCATTACGAGGTGTGCTGGATCGAGGACCATGCCGTACGCCGATACTCGAGGCGCCGATTCGAGGCGCCTCAGCCGAACCGTCTGGATGCGCCCGGCCGTGAGAGCTCGGGGATCGAGTGTGACGGGGTTGAGCACGGCAGCCGGTGCCCCTCGCACCACGAATGCCGCAGCCATCGCGACGACGAGATACTGCAAGGCGCTCTGGGGCATCAATGGTTACCTGCTGAACTCAAAAAGGGGTGATCGAGCGCCGCCTCGAGCTCTCCGAGGGCGGCGCGCTCATGTACCGAGGCGGTCAGCGTCGCCTGCTCCGCCTGCACGAATGCCTCTTCGGCGCCGAGAAGACGCAGCCGGCCGACCGCACCCGCAGCGAATTCGGTTCTCCGCCGCGACAGCGCGGTGGCCGCCGACGCACGGACATCCCGGGCGCTCGCCAGCTCTGCCTTGCTTGCCTTCCAATCCGTTCGCGCCCGCTCGATCTCCGCGAGCACTCGTGCCTGCGTCGCCTTGAATTGCGCGGCGGCCAGACGCCGCGCTGCACGCGCCTGCGCAATGGGCCCCTGGTTCTGATTGAGGATGGGCAGGGGGAGCGAGACCGCCAGCAGGAACTTGTTGTCGCCCTCGTCGTAGTGATAGCCCGGTCCGATATCGATCGAGGGATACTGCCGCGCGATCGCGAGCCGCAGATCGGCCTCGGACGCACGATAGCGCGCCAAAGCGGCCAGGACGTCCGGCCGCTTGATGAGCGCTGCGTGGATAAGAGGACCCAGCTCGCCGGGATCGCGCGGATGGGAGACTCCCGCCAGATCCAACTGAATATCGCGCAGCGCCGCTGGCGGCATACCCAGGGCCGTTGCCAATCCGGTGCGGGCCAAGCGCAGCCTTCTGTCGCTCGCGGCAGTCTCGAGCTGCGCCTGTTCCTCCCCGAGTGTCGCTGTCGTCAGGGTGGCGGCCGAGACCATGCCGGCTCGATAGCGCTCGGCGACCGCGCCCTGATACCGGCTCGCCACGGCGCGCGCTCTCGATGAGAGCCGGGTGGCGCGCTGCGCCGACCACAACGCAATAAGCGCCGCTCGCACCCGGCCGCGCAATTGCCAAGCCGTGACGGTGATCGCCGCCCGGGCCGCCTGCGCCTGCGCCCGCGCCCTCGCGATGAGCGCAGGGCGCACACCGAACGCTTGGATCAGAAAGCTGACGGCCGGCCCGACCTTCCAGGGCGACGGGACGGTCGTGGTCGCGTCGTAAGTCGGTCGGAATGAGAGCGTCGGGTTCGGGAGCTCCGCAGCGGTCACCTCTCCCGCTTCTGCCTCGCCCAATCGTGCCGTGGCCAGCGACATGTCCGGGCGCTCGTAGGTGGCCACCAAGGTGAGCGTCTCGAGATTCCACCGCGGTGGCCCGGGACGATGCTCCTCTATCGCGAGGAAGCGCAGCAGCCGGGGATCGGTGAAGCGCCGCGCAGCCAGCGCGTGCGCAGTCGTCTCCGGGTGGATCGGACGCGCTCGATAGGTCGCGCAACCGGCCAGCGGCAGGACGAGCAGGACGGCCAGGCGTCTCACGGCCCGGAGTGAGATCTCCTTCATGTGCCGCGGAGCTTACGCGCGGCCAGGTGACGCGGCGCTGACGCCGAGATTACGAAATCGTCAGTTCACCCAGACGGTCGGCGGTCGATCGCGGCAGGATGATCCCGACCCGGGTGCCCGCTCCCACCGTGCTGCGGATCTCGACCCGCCCGCCGTGGCGGCTCACGATGCTCTTCACCACCGCCAATCCCAGACCTGCGTTCTGCTGCGAGCCGGCGCGGGAGTGCTCGACCCGGTAGAAGCGCTCGAAGACATGCGGCAGATGCTCCGGCGCAATGCCGCACCCCGTGTCGGTGACGGTAATTACGAGGTCGTGACCTCTCGCGCCAGCCGCAAGCTCGACCGTGCCGCCGGCCGGGGTGTGCGCGAGTGCGTTCGAGATGAGATTCCCGACCGCCTGCTGGAGAAGCGTTCGATCGAGCTCGGCCCTGAGGCCCGAAGCGCCTGCGACGCGCAGGTCGACGCCGGCTTCCGCGGCCGGCGCCTCATAGAACGTGCCGACGGTCGCCAGCTCCACACCGAGATCAAGGGTCTCCCGCTGCAACGCATCGGCGGCCGTGTCCGCCCGCGCCAGAAAGAGCAAAGTCCGGATCAGCCGCGAGATACGCGTGCACTCCTCGAAGCAGGAGCCCAAAACATCGCGGTACTCCTCCGCCGAGCGCGCCTTCCCGAGCGCCACCTCGATCTCGCCACGCAGGTTATTGATTGGCGTGCGCAACTCGTGCGCCACATCGTCGGAGAATTGGGAAATGTGCTGGAAGGACTGCTCGAGCCGATCGAGCATGCTGTTGAAGGTTACCGCCAGGCCGCGCAGCTCCCCGGGCAGTCCCTCGGTCGAGATCCGCTCATGCAGTGTGCTGGCTCGAATGCGTTCCGCGGTCTGACTGATCCCTTCGATCGGACGCATCCCGCCGCGGGCAATGAGATAACCCACCACCGAAGAGAGCACCAGCGACACCCCGAGGATCAGCCAGAGCCGCTCGCGGTAGCGCGCGAGCAGAAACTCATCGTGTGCCCGATCCATGGCGACTTCCATGTACCGGCGCGGCGCGCCACTTTGCTCTCCTGCAATGGGGGCGATCAGCGTGAGAAAAGGCTCGCCGCCACGAGAGACGATTTGCCGGCTCTCACCGCGCGACGAATGAATCGCGGCGAGCTGCGCCGCGTCAGGCATCGGCACCTGATCACTCATCCCCGGTGTCTCGAGCAGCGTTCGACCGTCGCCATCCATCAACCGCACGTAAAGTTCCGGCCGATGTTTTGAAGTCCCGTCCGACTGCGACCCGATCGACTTCACGGGCGATCCGGCCGGAGAGATGCGCAGCAGCAACCGGGCGTTCTGCAGATTGTCGGACAGATCGCGCACGTCCTCCCGATACATGCCGTTGACCAACACCCAATAAAGCAGCCCTGTCGCGACCAGAATCAGTGCGAACGCCGACAGCACGTACCACACGGCCATGCGCAGCGCAATCGACGGTGGCCGCCGATCGGCATTGCCGTCAGCGGCGCGATCAGGTGCGTTGCTCGAGGACATATCCAACGCCGCGTACCGTATGAATCAGCTTCGACTCGAACGGATCATCCACCTTCGACCGCAGCCGCCGCATGTGCACTTCGACGACATTCGAGTCGCTCTCGAAGTTGATGTCCCACACCTGCTCGGCGATCAGTGTGCGCGAGAGCACCTCGCCGCTGCGCTGCAGCAGGAGGGTCAGCAGCTGGAATTCCTTCGGCGTCAGGTCGAGCGGGCGACCTCCCCGCTGTGCCCGGTGACGCCCAAGATCCACTTCGAGATCCGCGAGCCGCAATAGCGTTGATTGTCTGGCGGGCCCCCGGCGCAGGATCGATCGCATCCGCGCCAGCAGCTCCGAGAAGGCAAACGGCTTCACGAGATAATCATCGGCACCGAGTTCCAGGCCCTTCACCCGGTCGCGGACCGCATCGCGGGCCGTGAGGAACAGGACCGGCGTCTCCACCCCCCGGCGCCTCAAATCCGCGACGACGCTCCAGCCGTCCCGCCCAGGCAACAGGACATCCAGGATGATCAATTCATAGAGTTGCGTCTGAGCGAGGTGAGTCCCGTCTTCCCCATTCTCCGCGACGTCGACGACAAAACCATTCTCTTCCAGGCCACGCTTGAGATACGTGGCCGTCTTATGTTCATCCTCGACAACCAGGACCTTCATCAGAACATCACAAACCGGCTAGAGGGCAGACGGGCGCGCACTGTACCGCGGACGAATCGACATGGGTTAATCGAGCAACGCCGGGCCTGCCCCCGCGCTCAGGACGCCTTGCCCTCTGACCCGGGCCACCGCCGAGGCACCGCGATGACAGGCAAGACGACGCCAGCGACCGCACTCGGCAGGTCCAGGTAATGACCGAAAATATCGGACTGTCCCGTTTCCGGCAACGGCCTCGAGTCCTCCGCGACCTGAGCGAGCACGATGATCATCAGCAGACGCGCCCCATTGAACCGCTGCAGTGCAGACCCCGTCAAGTTGCGCAAGAGGCGCACGTGACGTTCCGGAAATCACTCTGCGCGGCCGCGGCGTGGGTCACCGCTCGGGGAGATTCCCGCGCCGTCCCTCGCGGCGCTCGTCAGTGAGCCGTGGTGTCAGCACGGCGTCCCGCAATTCATCCAGAGGCCGACGCAGGTTATCGCTCGAACCTAACGAGCCGACACGCCGGCCTCGATGTCGACGACTCCCACACGTGCGGCTTCGCACAGTGCGTTGCGGCGCACCTTGCCTTGTTCCTCCTGATGCTCGATGAGCCGCAATCCGTCGCGCAGCAGTTCGCTCGCGTTCTGATAGCCGCCGGAAGAGAGGCGGCGCTCCCCGAGAGCGGCCTGACTGACGTTTCCGGCAGGCATCGCTCAGGCTTCCGGACCGCATTGGTCATGGGCATATTATGCCATGAATAGCCCGACGCCTCATGGCCCATCGTTGGCTCACCCACTCTCGACACGACACACTGCTTGCACGTGACCGCGAGGTGCGGGCTTGAACCCGATCTCCGCGCCAGAGGCACCACATCGTCCGCCCTTGGGCCCTCCCGCCGTGGTTTGGGCATCAGGCGGGGTTCGGAATGCATCGCAGCCGCCGCTGTCCTCCACCGCGTTCGCAATTCTCACGCCGGAACCGGCCACCGACGCCGCCGTGAACCACAGCGCGGCAACGCCGGGTATGCGAATTGCGGCATCGCTACGGAAGCCGTGTGGTTTGTTTCACGGTGCGGGCTCCCGCACGCGATCCGCCCGGTCCGGCCGGCACAGTGAGCCCTTTCTCAGAGCGCGCTCTTTGATGGCGACGAACAGGATCGGCACCAGGATCATCACGGCGAGCGTGGCAGTCGCCATGCCACCGACGATCGGAGCGGCGATGGGCTTCATCACGTCCGAGCCGATTCCCGTTTCCCAGAGGATCGGCGCGAGACTGCCGATCACTGCGAAGACCGTCATCAGCACCGGTCGCAGCCGCAGCACCGCCCCGTCGATCGCGGCCGCCGCGATGTCCTCCCGATTGAGCGAGGGCTTCAAGGCCATGCGCTGCTGCAGCGCGGCGTGCAGGTACACCACCATCACCACCGCGGTCTCGACCGCAATACCAAACAGGGCGATATAGCCGACGACGACCGCTACGCTGAACTCATAGCCCAGAACCCATTGGAGAACAACCCCGCCGACGAGCGCGAAGAATGCCGGGAAGAAGAGCATGAGCGCTTCGGACACCGAGCGGAACAGCAGGTACAAAAGCAGGAAGATGAGCACGAATACCATCGGCAGGATCAGTTCCAGGCGCCTCCTGGCATGCCGCTCGAACTGGTACTGCCCGGACCATCTGTAGGCATACCCGGCCGGCAGCCGCAATTTTTCACGCAGCAATCGGTTGGCACGTGCGACGAAACCGCCATAGTTCGAGGTCTTGAGGTTGAGGAGCACGTAGCCGGTCAACTGGCCGTCCTCGTCGCGGATCATCGACGGCCCGCGGGAATAGGAAACCGTCGCGAGCTCGCCTATCGGTATCTGCGCCCCGGTGGATGAGGCGATGACGATTCGCTCGAGCGCGGGGATGTCGTCGCGGAAGGCTCGATTGTAACGCACGTTGATCCGAAAGCGTTTGCGGCCCACGACGGTCTCGGCAATGTTTTCCCCACCCATGCCCGATTCGATGGCGCGCTGCACGTCCCCCACCGTCAGACCATAGCGCGCGGCCTGCAGGCGATGCACCGCGATATTGACGTAGAAGCCTTCATTCACGCGTTCGGCAAACACGGAGTCGACGCCACGCTCGTGATCGAGGAGCTCGCTGACCGCGGCACCGATCCGCTCGATCCCCGAGAGACTGGGTCCCTGAATCTTCAAGCCCACCGGCGTCTTGATGCCGGTGAGCTCCATGTCGAGGCGGCTCGCGACCGGCATGGTCCAGGTATTGGCGATTCCCGGAAATTGCAGCTTTGCGTCCATCTGCTGGATGAGCCCGGCGTAGGTCATCCCCGCGGGCCACTCGTGGCGGGGCTTGAGCATGATCGTCGTGTCGAACATGTCGAGCGGCGCATTGTCCGTCGCGCTATCGGAGCGTCCGACGGTTCCGAACACGGTCTTCACCTCCGGGAAGGAGCGCAAGATGCGGTCCTGCTCCTGAAGCAGCTGAGTCGCGCGCGTAATCGAGAGGCCAGGCAGTGCGCTCGGCATGTAGAGGACCGAGCCTTCATAGAGCGGTGGCATGAACTGACTCCCGATCCGCAGCGCGAGCGGCAGCGCGAACCCCAACAGCGCGAGTGCAACGATGATCGCCACGCGACGATGGCGCAGGCAGTACTTCAGCACCGGCAGATAGGCCGCACGGGTCGAGCGCGAGAGGGGATTGTGCGCCTCGGAGCGCAGCCGCCCACGGATGAACATCGGCATCAGCACCGGCACGAGGGTGATCGCGAGAATCGAAGAGCACGCGATCGCAAGC
>JAKAFQ010000663.1 GCA_021817875.1 Pseudomonadota bacterium | reverse complement strand
CAGGGCGGGCCGGCGCGGCGGCGCGCCATCTGCGCGATGCGGAAGCCCAGTTTGCTTCTCTCGGTCATGAGCCGCCCCGGTTGTGGGAAAGGGCCACCGACCTGCAGCTGCGCGGGCTGAGCGCCCTGGCGCACCAACGCAGTTTCCTGCTTGCCGCGCGTGAGCTCGAATGCAGCGAGCCCAGCCTGCACCGCGCGCTCAGCGGCCTCAGCGAGCTGACGCGTTGCCGTCTGTGGGTCCGCAACAGCCGGGGTGTCGATCCGACGCAGGAGACGCTGATCCTCGCCGAGGGGATCGGCCGCTGCGAGTCGGAGCTGCGCCTCGGACTGGAGGCGGCGCGCGAGGCGAGCGGGGTGGTCAGCGGCGAGCTGCTGATCGGCGCGCTGCCGACGGCGCGCCACGCCTGGTTTCCGAGCGCGCTCACCCATACGCTCAAACGCTATCCGGGCTGCAGCGTGTCGGCCATGGATGGCCCCTATGAAGAGCAGCTGGTCGCGCTGCGCTGCGGCCGCATCGACATGATCATCGGCGCCTTGCGGTCTTCGGCGGCGGCGCGCGACCTGGAGCAGATCCCGATCTTCGAGGATTCGACCTCGATCGTCGTGCGCAGCGGTCACGCTCTCGCCCGCGAGTCCGGTGCCGGCGCGAGGCAGCCGACTGCGCGACAGCTCGCCGCATTGAGCTGGCTGCTGCCGCCCCCGGGCAGCCCGCCGCGGCAATGCTTCGACAGCTTCTGGCAGGAAAAGGGCTTGCCGCCGGCGCAGTGCGTGCTGGTGTGCAACTCGATGGTGACCATCTGGTCGCTGTTGATCTGCACCGACTTCGCGGCGGTCGTGCCGACCAGCCAGACCCGTTCCGATCTGGTCAGCGGCCGCCTCAAGGCTCTCGGCGATCCCATTCCCGGCTCCAGCCACACCATCGGCCTCGCGGTGCGCCGCGGTTTCGTGCCCACTCAGCTGCAGCGCGTGTTCATCGATGAGTTGAAAAGCAGCAGCACGGCGCTCGCCGACGGCTGAGCGGCAGCGGGCCGGGCGCCGGTTTGACGCGCAGAGACCCGGGTCATGCCGGACAGGGTGGCATTCCCGCCAAAGCGTTCCGGCGGACTCGCCCACCGTCAGGATCCACCGATCCGGTCAGCCGTGCGTGTCGTTGCTGCGTCCTCGAACAGGTCGGAGACGGTCTGCCCGTAGTCGACGCCGCGCACGGCTGCGCTGCGGCTTCCGGCGATGGCGCACCCGGAGTCGTCTCGAGTGTCTTGTCCATCATCGCGTTGGCTTGACCGAGCGGTTCGGTCACCGTCGAGTCAACATGAGTACGCCACGGCCCCTTCGCTGCCGCTCATGCGCGGGCGGACCGGTATAGCATAAATCGATCAGCGGGCGCGCCTTTTCAGTTTCCATGACGGTGCGCGCATCGCTTTAATTCTCCGCCACACGGGCGGTTCGGTCAGGTCCGATCGATCGCGGCAGGAGGATGGGCATGGCACTGATTTCATTGCGACAGCTGCTCGATCACGCGGCCGAGGTGCAGTACGGCGTACCGGCGTTCAACATCAACAACATGGAGCAGGTGCAGGCGATCATGCAGGCGGCGGCGGCGACCGACAGTCCGGTGATCCTGCAGGCCTCGGCCGGGGCGCGCAGCTACGCCGGGGAGGCGTTTCTGCGGCACATCGTGCAGGCGGCGGTGGAGAGCTGGCCGCACATTCCGATCGTGCTGCACCAGGATCACGGGGCGAGCCCTGCGGTGTGCCAGGGCTCGATCCGCTCCGGGTTCACCAGCGTGATGATGGACGGCTCGCTGCAGGAGGACATGAAGACCCCGGCGTCCTACGAGTACAACGTGGAGGTGACGCGGCGTGTGGTGCAGATGGCGCACGCGGTGGGGGTGTCGGTGGAAGGGGAGCTGGGGTGTCTGGGCTCGCTGGAGTCGGGTGAGGCGGGCGAGGAGGACGGGGTGGGAGCGGTGGGCAGGCTCAGCCGCGAGCAGCTGCTGACCGATCCGCACCAGGCGGGGGAGTTCGTGGCGGCGACCGGGGTGGATGCGCTGGCGATAGCGATCGGGACCTCGCACGGGGCGTACAAGTTCTCGCGCCGCCCGACGCGCGAGGTGCTGGCGATCGGACGGATCCGGCAGATTCATCGGGCGATACCGAACACGCACCTGGTGATGCACGGCTCCTCGTCGGTGCCGCAGGAGTGGCTGGCGGTGCTGCGCGAGTACGGCGGGGAGATTCCCGAGACCTACGGGGTGCCGGTGCCGGAGATCCAGGAGGGCATCCGCAACGGGGTGCGCAAGGTGAACATCGACACCGACATCCGCATTGCGATGAGCGCGGCGGTGCGTCGCTCGCTGGCGGGCGCGCGGCGGGATTTTGACCCGCGGAAGTTTCTCAAGGCCGCCACCGCGGCGGCGCGCGAGCTGTGCCGGGAGCGCTTCGAGGCATTCGGGTCGGCCGGCCAGGCCGCGCGGATCCGCCCGCTGCCGCTCGAGCAGATGGCCGGGCGCTACGGGCAGGAACAGGCGGCATGAGGACACGGCGTGCGCCGGAGCAGGGCGCCTCCCCGACGACGTGCCAGTCCTCGCCGGCGTGCCCGATGTGCCGGGGGGCGCGGCTGCGCGCGTCGGACTGCGGACGGGGCGGCCGGTAGCGCCGGTCGGTCCGTTACAGGAGGAGTTTCAGCACGTCGATCGCCGCGGTCAGTCCGATCCGCACCAGCCCCACACCGATTCTCACGCCCGTCGAGGTGATGTCGACGACGCCACGGACGGCCACATGCCCGGCTTCGGCGAGGATCTCGTGCGGGTGTCGACGCGCGTAGTCGAGCGCGCTCTGCTCGTCGGCGCGGGCAGCCTGACGCTGCGCCGCGCTGAGCTGCGCGAGGGGCACTGCGCTCATCTGCACCGGCGCGGTGCCGTCGAGGTAGAACCCCAGCTGCTGTGCCACGGCCGGCGTGGCGTCGAGGATGCGACCGGCGACGAACGGGCCCCGGTCGTCGACCATCGCAACCGCTTCC
>JAKAFQ010000662.1 GCA_021817875.1 Pseudomonadota bacterium | reverse complement strand
CGCGTGATCGATCTCGATCTGATGCGCGACCCCGTGCCGGTTGAGCGTTATCAACTGATTTTCAGCATGATGACCATGCACCACGTGCCCGACGTGCCGCGGGTGCTCGGCGCGTTTCACTCGCTGCTCGATCCGGGCGGATGGCTGTGCTTCGCGGATCTCGACGCCGAGGACGGCTCGTTTCACGGCCCGGAGGTCGAGGTACATCACGGCTTCGAGCGCGCGACGCTGCGCGCCTGGCTCGCCACGGCAGGCTTCGCCGGCATTTCGGTAGGCGATTGCTGCTCCGTCACGCATCACGGGCAGACCTACTCGATCTTCCTCGCGATCGCACGCAAACCCTGAGTCGGACTCACCCGGCTTCGCGCGCGAAGTCCGCTCAGCCCTCGCAGCCTGCCGAGGGTGGCTACCGGCCTCCCGGTTCGCCGCTGACCGCCCAGGGGGGCGCGGTGGCCGACGCCTGCCGGGCGCCCGCGCTGGCGCGCCTCGCGTCCCAGGGATCTCGCACAGCGCACTCATGGGACTCGCAGGCATACGTGCATCCCGGCCGTCACCGGCGGTGAGGAGGGCCGGCGCGGCGAACGGGCAGAGGCGCGATTCCATCGGGGTTCCCGGCCCTGTTGAATGCCATGACCAGCAACGAGGCGCTTCGATGCGACGCATCTGTCGCGGCCAGCCGACAGCGGTACAACATGTTTCGCACGCCTGATGGAACTGAGCCGGCGGCGATGCTAGTCTCAACGCGCCATGTTGCGATCAGCGGAGAGGTTGCAGGGAATGAATGCGCGTGCATTGAGCTTGGCGGTCCTGATGGTTGGCGCGATGACGAGCCCTGCGTGGGCTCAAATGCATCTGAGCGGGGGCGTGAGCCAGACGGGGCCGTATCTGGGGGCGAACATCGGCCTGCTCCGCTATGACGAGAGCGGTCTCGACACCATCACTCCCAGCCTCATCTTCGCGCGGGTCGGGCTGCCGCTCTCTCCTTACTTCGCCCTCGAAGCGCGGCTTGGCACCGGGCTCTCGCGCGGCGCGACACATCACCTGTCGGTCGACTCCGGACTGTTCGCCGGCGGCTACCTCAAGGGCTCCATCGCCCTAACCCCCGGCGTTTCCGTGTATGCGGTCGCCGGTCTCGCCACCGATTCCCTGCACCGGAACTTCGGTGTCGGGGACAGAACCGACACCGGCTTCTCGGCCGGCCTGGGCGGGGACATCCGCCTGACCCGCAATCTCTGGCTCAATTTCGAATGGACGCATCTGCCGGGTGGAACGAATGCCGGCTATTCCTACAATTCCAATCTGATCTCCGCGGGCGTCACTTTCCCCTTCTGAGGATGTCGGCCGAATCGGCCGCGCAACCCGCGGCCGGCGGCGGCATCGAGTGCACCGCCCAGCCTTCGCCGGCCAGAATTCCAGCCGACACGCCGACAAACGTCCCGGCGATCAGGTCGCTGAGGAAGTGCCAGTCCCCGGCCAGCAACAACGCCGCGGCGAGCGCCAGCAGCGCCGCCAGTGGCCAGACGCTCGCCCTGTACAGGCGCATGAAAACCCCGGCGAATGCGCCCGCCAGCACCATGTGGCCCGACGGGAAGCTGCTGTTTGCCGAGCCCTTCAGAAAATGGAAGGTATGCGTTGCGCCTTTCAGCGCCTGCGCAGGGTTCGCAACCCCGAAAAACGGCTTCAGCACCTGGCTGTTGATGCCGTAGGCACAGATCGAGGCGAGGCAGGCGAGCGCCAGGACCTCGGCGAATCGCGACAGATGGCCGCGCACCAGCCGCGCCAGAATCAGCGTCAGGGTCACGGCGGATTCCAGAAACAGAATCACCGCCGCGCCGAACGCCGTGCCCAGGGGGTTGAGGACCCGGGCGGAACCGCGGAAAAACACCGCCACCGGCAGGTCGATCCGCTTGAATGCGAACGCCACCGCGGCGGCGCAGGCCACCAGCACCAGCAACCAGATTCGTATGAAAACAGCAAAGCGTTTCAAGCAGCGTGACCCTCCTGCGCGGCGGCCTTCGCGGACTCACGCCACGGACCGTCCGGCGGCAGCAAGCGGCCGGGCGCAGGCGACGGGCGACGGGCTTCTGCCTCCGTACCGGCGACGGCTCGATTCTGAATACGGGATACAGCCGAGCCGCGTGCAGCGGCAGCCGTCGCAACGGTCGGCGCTTTCCCGCTTCGGCGGGCGCCAGTATAGGTCATCCACTCCGCGGGCGACACCGCCGCACCCGTCAGGCCCATCACGAACGGCGCGAGCAGCTCCTGAGGCCGCCGCCGACTCCCCGGGCGCGCCAGCTCGGCATGGCACCTTGCGGGCCCCGGCACGATCGGCCAGCCGACGAGAACCATCGAGCCGGCGGTCCCGGGAGACGGCATCCGCAGTACTACCTAGATATAACAGTGCACGGTCCGTACGGAAAGCGCCTATGTACAGTGTTTCTGCGCCGCATATCATCGTGCGCGTACCGCCAGCGCCCTGACTACAACTTGAGGTGTTATTATGAGGAAGTTACGACGTCCGGCCCAGCGCGCCGGCGCGGTTGTGCTCGCCGCGGGACTGTGCATGGCGATGGCCGCGCTCGCGGACAATGCGACGGATACCATCGTGATCGAGGCCGGTGTCATGACCAAGACGGTGGTCGGCCACACCGCCATCGGCGCCCCGATCGAAGAGGTGACACTCACGCACCGGGTCAGCTATGCCGATCTTGACCTGGCGACGCACTCCGGCGCCATGGAGCTGAAGCAGCGGGTGAAGGACACCGCCAGCCTCGCCTGCGAGCAGCTCGACAAGCTGTACCCGCTCGAGGAAAAGGAGGCGCCGAGCTGCATCCGTCAGGCTGTTGAACGCGCATCCAGCCAGGTTGATGACGCCATCGCGACAGCCGAAGAGCAAGCCAAGGAAAAGTAAGGCACGCGACGCGCGCGGCGCAGGGACGCACCGGGCGCGTTCGGCCAGGGAGTCCGTCCGCGGCCCTTGACGGGCCGCGGACGGCGACGGTCCGCAGGCGATGCGA
>JAKAFQ010000661.1 GCA_021817875.1 Pseudomonadota bacterium | reverse complement strand
GCCAGGGAGCGCATGTCGGACACCAGGTTATTGTAGCCGAAGGTGAAGCCGCGCTCGCACACCAGGATGTCGTGGTTGCCGCTCGAGCGCGCCTTGTCGACGACGTTGCGCATCTCCCACGGCGAGAGGAACTGGCCCTTCTTGATGTTGACCGGCTTGCCGCAGGACGCGACCTTCACGATGAAATTGGTCTGCCGGCAGAGAAACGCCGGGGTCTGCAGCACATCGACGACGGCGGCCACCTCCCCGAGGGGAGTGTCCTCGTGCACGTCGGTGAGCACCGGCACGCCGAGGGCGCGGCGCACGTCCGCGAGAATTTTCAGGCCCTGCTCCAGTCCCGGGCCGCGGTAGCTGTCGCGCGAGGAACGGTTCGCCTTGTCGAAGGAGGCCTTGAACACCCAGGGGATGTCGAGCCGCCGGGTGATCTCCTGGAGCCGCCCGGCGATGTGCTGGGTGAGATCGGCGCTCTCGATGACGCACGGTCCGGCGATCAGACACAGCGGCTGTCCGATGCCGATGTCGCGCCCGGCGAGTCTCATGCGCAACCGCTGCGATGGGCCGCGCCCGGCGACGGGCTGCGGGGGATTTCCGGGAGCGACTCGTGCATGCGGAAGGGGCGGCTCCTCAGGCAAGCGCCGCGTGCGGCAGCTGCGCCGCCCGGCGGGCGCGCGCGGCGCGGATGAAGCCGCTGAACAGCGGATGGCCGTCGCGCGGCGTCGAGGTGAACTCCGGGTGGAACTGGGTCGCGACGAACCACGGGTGGTTCGGCAGCTCGATCACCTCCACCAGCTGGTCGCGCGAGAAGCCCGAGAACCGGAGCCCCGCCTGCCGGTAGCGCTCCAGATAGTGGTTGTTGAACTCGTAGCGGTGGCGGTGCCGTTCGAGAATCACCTCCCGGCCGAAGATCTCCCGCGCGCGCGTGCCGGCGCCGAGCAGCACCTGCTGCGCGCCGAGACGCATGGTGCCGCCCTTCGCCGAGGCCTCGTCCCGGGACTGCGCCCCGCGGGCCTGATCCTGCCACTCGCTGATGAGCGCGATCACCGGGTGAGGCGTGTCGCGGTTGAATTCCGTGCTGTTGGCGTTGCTCAGCCCGAGAACGTGGCGGCCGAACTCGACGATCGCCACCTGCATGCCGAGGCAGATGCCGAGGTACGGCACGCCGAGCTCGCGCGCGTAGCGCGCCGAGAGGATCTTGCCCTCGATGCCGCGCTCGCCGAAGCCCCCGGGCACCAGGATCGCATCCATGCCCTGCAGCGCATGCGTGCCGTGCTGCTCGAGGTCGGTCGATTCGATGTAGTGGAGGTTGACGCGCGTGCGGGTCTTCAGCCCGCCGTGCATCAGCGCCTCGTGCAGCGACAGGTACGAGTCGCGGATCTGCACGTACTTGCCGACCATGGCGATGTCGACCTCGCCGTCGGGATTGGCCTTGGCGCTGACCACCTGGCGCCACTCGGCGAGGTCGGTCGGCGGCGCGCTGATCCCGAGCTTGCCGACCACGATCTCATCGAGCCCCTGCTCGTGCAGCAGCATCGGGATCTGGTAGATGTCCTCGGCGTCCACCGCGGAAATCACCGCGCGCTCCTCGACATTGGTGAACAGCGCGATCTTGCGGCGCTGCTCCTCCGGCAGCGCGTGCCGGCAGCGGCACAGCAGCACATCCGGCTGGATGCCGATGCCGCGCAGCTCCTTCACCGAGTGCTGCGTCGGCTTGGTCTTGATCTCGCCGGAGCCGCCGACCACCGGCACCAGGGTGAGATGCATGTAGACGCACCGTCCGCGCCCGAACTCCACGCCGAGCTGGCGGATCGCCTCGAGGAACGGCAGCGACTCGATGTCGCCCACCGTGCCGCCGATCTCGACCATGCACACATCGGCGCCCTCGGCCCCGAGCTGGATGCTGCGCTTGATCTCGTCGGTGATGTGCGGGATGACCTGGACGGTGGCGCCGAGATAATCGCCGCGGCGCTCCTTGGCGATCACCCGCTCGTAGATCCGTCCGGTGGTGAAGTTGCTGTTGCGGCCCGTGGTGGTGCGCACGAAGCGCTCGTAGTGCCCCAGGTCGAGATCGGTCTCGGTGCCGTCCTGAGTGACGAACACCTCGCCGTGCTGGAACGGGCTCATCGTGCCCGGATCGACGTTGATGTAGGGGTCGAGCTTGACCAGCGCGACCTTCAGACCGCGGGCCTCGAGAATCGCCCCGAGCGAGGCGCTGGCGATGCCCTTGCCCAATGAAGACACGACACCGCCGGTGACGAATACGAATCGCGTCATAGGTTGAATGCGCTGAGGATGGCCCGCCGTTGTGAGACCGCTGCCCAAGCCCGAAGGCGACAGGAACGACGGGTTGACAGTTTAGCACAGCCGGCCGGGCGGGCCCGCACTATTGCGCGCGCGGCTGCGGCCCCTGCTTCCAGATCAGCCGGCCGCGGCGGCGCGTGCCGCTCGCGGCCCGCACCGACTCGTCGAGCCACAGGTCCGCCGCCGCGATCAGCGTCCCGCTGCGAAAGATCAGCGGCAGGCGCGCGCGCTGCTCGAGCGGCACGCGCGCTTCCTGCAACAGACTCTTCAGGGCGCGGCGCGCGCCGCCGCGACGCACGCGCAGCCGCTCGCCTCCACGCCGTCCGCGCACGCTGAGTTCGCCCCAGAGGGCATCGAGATCGAGCGGCCCGTGCGGATCGGGCCTGAGCTCGAGCACCCCCCGGCCGCCCGGCAGCTCGCGGCGCGCCCCGGCGCGCACGTCCCAGGTGATCTCCCACGGCGAGAGCGGCTCGGCCGACGGCGCGGCCACCGCGCCGATCGAGAGCCGATCGGCATGCCGCTCGATGCGCACCTTCCCCCAGGTGACCTGTGGATGCGCATCGGGGCGGGCCTCGAGCACCGCGCCTGCGATCTGCTCCAGGCGGCGAGCATCGGGCAATGCCCGGCCCCGGGCGGTGATCCAGCAGCGCAGCGCATTGCGCCGCCGTGCCGGCGAGAGCATCCGCAACACTTTCACCGACAACGCGGCGCCGTCGCTCGCCC